>JAFQGY010000319.1 GCA_017415325.1 Clostridia bacterium | reverse complement strand
GTACAGTATGCGCCGTCCTTTTTCCCGACAATAATAGGCGTACGTCCCATACGGTCGCGGGCGGCATAGATTCCGTCAGGGGTCAGCAGCAGAATGGACATGGAACCGTCGATCTGCTCCTGGGCATAACGGATGCCTTCGGGAATGGAGTTCTGGGAGTTGATCAGGGCAGCCACCAGCTCCGTGGGGTTGATGTTCCCCGCAGTCATTTCCAGAAAATGGGATGTTCCGGCGTCAAAGGCTTTCTGCACCAGATCGTCTACATTGTTGATCCGGCCTACCGTGGTGATGGCATAATGCCCCAGATGGGAACGGACGATCAGAGGCTGGGGTTCCGTATCGGAGATGCACCCGATCCCGCAGAGCCCGTGCATTTCGTCCACATCCCTCTCGAATTTTGTCCGGAAGGGTGAGTTTTCAATATTATGGATGACTCTCTGAAAAGCGCCGTTGTCATATACCGCCATGCCGCCCCGTTTGGTGCCCAGGTGGGAATGGTAGTCGGTACCGAAAAACAGGTCGAATACGCAGTCTGTTCTGGAAGCTACGCCAAAAAATCCGCCCATATAGTATGCTCCTTCGCAAATGATGAATCTGATGATTTATAATTTTATACGTTTTTATTGTTCTTCCGGCACCGTTTCCGCAGTCTGGGCCGGTTCTGTTTTCTCCGTCATTTCGGAGAGTTTCTTCAGCTGTTTGAAATACAGCGTACCGTCGTCCCGCTTGATAATCAGAACGAAATAGGGTTCCGATGTGATCCCCCCATGGGATACCGTGAAGGTTACCTGCCAGGTTTTGTCCGTCTCTCCGATGGAGGTGATCTGTACCTCGCTGGTGTTGGGTGCGGGGGAAGACGGGGAAATATAGGCCTCCACTTTCTTCAGATACCGGAACAGACTGCCGTCCTTATGGGAAATTTTTACCGTGCCGCCGAAATACCGGTACATGGTCGCTTCAAATTCCGCCGCGGGAATGATCTGGGTGATCTGATATTCCGGATAGGCTCTGGAGGCTTCCTCGATCAGATCCATGTTGCCGGAGTATCTGCCGTATTCGTTTTCCAGCATGAAGGTCAGCATCGCATCCCGGTACAGGGGAATGGCTTCCCGCATGGAATCAAACTGAGCCAGAGTCGGCGTCAGAATACGGATCATGGAAGACAGCTTGGCGGCGATCTCTCCGTCGGTTTCATGGACGGTATGTACCGTTTCGCTCATGTAATCGTATGTATCAAACCCCAGCTTGTCCACAATTCCTGTCAGTGTTCCGCATCCGCTGCAGGAACAGAGCAGTGCCGTACACAGCAGTGCTGTCAGAACCCGTTTCCCCATCCGGTTTTTCATGTTTTCCCCCAAAAATATCTCAAGCGATTCCGAGCGCTTTCTTTACATCTCCGTATATATACAGTGACCCCAGCACCACAAGAGCTCTTCCGCTCTCCCGGGCATATGCCAGGGCATCCTGTACCCCCTGTTCCAGCGAATCCGCCGACTGTGCCGATGTGCCGTGATCCCGGAAAACCTGTGCCGTTTCTGCGGCGGGCAGGGCCCTGGGATTGTCCGGCGTGACGGTGAATACCCGGTCGGCAAGCGGGGCCAGCTGTGCGATCATGTCCGCAAAATCCTTGTCCCGCAGCACACCCATGCAGAGTACAATCTTTCCGTCCGGCTGAGCAGGCGACAGATACTGTTTGATATTCTCTGCGGCTCCCCGGATTCCCTGGGGATTATGCGCGCCGTCATAGAATACCAGCGGCGTATCCATCAGCTTTTCAAACCGGGCAGGCCAGTGTGCCGCAGCCAGTCCGTCATATACCGCCTGATCCGGCAGAACCAGTCCCTCTTCCCGGAGCAGCTCCACCGCGGTCAGTACGTTTGCGGCATTGTGCAGCTGATACAGTCCCAGCATCTGCAGGGTGATGTCCCGGAATGTCCCGTATGTAAAGACAGTTTTGTCCGGGGCGAGCCGCACATCCGTGATTTTCGTAAAATCCGTGCGATGGAATCTGTCCCCACCGCATTCGTGTGTCGTTTTATCCAGAATCACCTGCGCCGCATCCGCATCCCCTTCACCGAAGAGAACCGGACAGGGCGCTTTTATGATACCTGCTTTTTCTGCGGCAATTTTGGCGGTGGTGTCCCCCAGAATCGCCGTATGGTCGTAGTCAATCCCCGTAATCACCGCAAGTACCGGTGCCGGGATGATATTGGTGGAATCCAGCCGTCCGCCCAGCCCCACTTCCAGCACCACATAGTCACAGCGGTTGTTCCGGAAATACAGGAAGCACAGTGCCGTAATCAGCTCAAATTCCGTGGGCGGGTCGTCCATGGTGTCGGCCACTGCTTTGACCTGGGCCGTCAGGGCAGCCAGCTCGTCATCCGGAATGGGCATGCCGTCGATCTGCATCCGTTCGTTGAACCGTTCGATATAGGGCGAGGTGTACAGTCCCGTTCTGTATCCGGCTTCTCTGAGAATGTTCGAGAGCATACAGCAGAAGGAACCCTTCCCGTTGGTGCCGCCCACATGGATGAAGCGCAGCTCCCTTTCCGGATGCCCCAGCTTTTCGCACAGGACGGTGATTCTTTCCAGCCCCGGCCGGCTTCCCAGCCAGTTCACGGAATGGATGTACGCCATGGCTTCTTCGTATGTCATGATTTCACGCCCCTTTTGATGACAGCATTGCCGGCCAGTCCCGTCTTCCGCAGGGTTTCAGACAACCGTTTCAGAATCGGCGCCAGCAGGATCTGCACGGGAATCAGTACCGCATATTCGGGCAGCCGGTACAGGAACCAGCCCCAGTAGGTCTTGCTGCCGTACAGCTGGCTGACCCAGAAGGTGTTCACCACCAGCCCCAGTACCAGACAGTTGACAACCACCGGAATGACAATATGCCAGAAGGATATTTTATTCCAGTACAGCATAAGCCCCAGCATCAGACCCATACCGGCGGCACAGACCGTGAAACCGGGATGATAGGGGCCGATGGGAAAGAGCAGTGCGCCCAGAAAATCCGACAGGGCATATACCAGTGCGGATGTGGCGGGGCCGTACAGCATGGCAGCCAGCATGGGCGGGATAAAGGAGAACCCGATTTTCAGCCCTGCCGTATTGATGGAGCAGAACCGGTTCAGCACAATTTCCAGCGCCACCAGCATGGCACAGCTGCAGAGCCAGTGCAGTTTTGTTT
The DNA here is from genome assembly GCA_017415325.1 of Clostridia bacterium. Lineage (GTDB taxonomy): Bacteria > Bacillota > Clostridia > Oscillospirales > CAG-272 > UMGS1696. Next base: position 875 of record JAFQGY010000319.1, on the reverse strand, counting down.
TGGATGCTTCGGACATAAATAACAAACCTCCCATAAATGCACGGACAGCCTCCTGCCATAATCAGCCTGTTGGAGGTCCGCTTTCTGCCGCAGAGAACGGCGTATCGGAGGTATGTTTTCCATATCTCCGGACATTTATGAGAGTATAAGCTCTTTTCGATGTACAGCGGGATGCGAAATCCGAACCGCAGAACAGGAAAAAGTCCTGTACTTTCGTCCGACGAACAACTCCCCGTCTCGCCGGCACTTCACGCCCGGAAATCTACTCTGTAAGGATTCTGGCTATCCGTATATTGCTTGATTCCTTCCGGAAAAGGAACCGCTTTTATTATAACACACACCCTCCGAAAATACAAGAGATTTGGGAATGGTTCACAAAAATCTGAGCTTTTGCCAGAAATGTACCGGCGGAGTGGGGCTTTTTTTCCCGAATACCTACAAAAAACGGAATACCGTATAAATATGCGGCGGAAAGCCATGGGAGAGGAGAAAGTGCCTCCCGGTTTTCCGCCGCTGTGTTACGGTCTTACGGATACAAGCTGCACGTTTGCAATTTCCATGGTATGATCAAAGGTACCGATGGTTTCCCAGCCCAGGTTCATGCCGTTTATCACCAGATCCGACAGGGACGCTGCCTTGAAATACCCCTCGTCGGTGCCGTGGCGGAACATATCCTGCAGATAGGGCGCAAGGTCGATTTCCACATGTACCCAGTCTCCGCCCACATTGGGTCTGCCTCTGTCCCACAGCCGGGTTTCGCAGTCTTTGTAGATGTACTTGGAGCCGATGGAGTAGATCATGGCGCCGGATGCGTCTGCTTTGCCTCCGTCATAGCCGATGTAGTGGTCGTTCAGTGCCCAGCGGTTGTCGAACAG
>JAFQGY010000318.1 GCA_017415325.1 Clostridia bacterium | reverse complement strand
GTTTAGAGCGCTTGGCTGAGTGTGTGCGCTGACTTGGAATGAGAGGTTTTAGAGCGTTAGAAGTTTACAGGACTATGGAAGTGCTAATTTTGAATGATTTTCAGCATATCTATAAATTATTTTGAAAACTGCTGTAAATTACTTTAAAAACCGCTGTCAGCAAAACTGAATTTTTCTCACCCCTTCAACCGCACAAAACCTTTCTCTACCCTTCAACCCGTGTAAGAATATGGCTACAAGCCCAAACCAGCCCAGTTAAGGGAGAAGGGGTGGGAGGTCTCGGAGGGTAGGGGAGGAGGGATGACGCGGCACCTGAGCGACAATCTCCCTCCTCCCCTATCCTCTGAGTCCCGTCCGGAAGGACACCCCTACGATGGGCATAGATAAAATAAAACCGCTGTAAGCGAAAGTAAAAGCAAAAATCTCCATCCAAAAGCATCGTACCAACCCCCCCGCTGTAAGCATATACAAAACTCCAAATTAAAAAAACTCTCCCCCCCATCCCCCCTTGACATTTCCACCATTTTATCGTATACTGATACTGTAAAAATTTATATTCTCACAGGAGGACAAACCATGGAACTGAAGGGATCCAAAACCGAAAAGAATCTGCAGGCCGCATTTGCCGGAGAAAGCCAGGCAAGAAACAAGTATACCTACTTCGCATCCGTTGCCAAGAAGGAAGGCTACGAACAGATCTCCGCTATCTTCCAGCAGACCGCCGACAACGAAAAGGAACACGCAAAAATGTGGTTCAAGCTGCTGGGTGAGCTGGGCAGCACCGCTGAAAATCTGGAAGCTGCCGCCGCCGGGGAAAACTACGAATGGACCGACATGTACGCCACCTTCGCCAAGGAAGCGGAAGAAGAAGGCTTCACTGCCATCGCCGCCAAGTTCCGTCTGGTAGCCGCCATCGAAAAGACCCATGAAGAACGGTATCTGAAGCTGCTGTCCAACGTACAGATGCAGCAGGTATTTGAAAAGAGCGAAGAAATCATGTGGGAATGCCGGAACTGCGGTCATCTGGTGATCGGCAAGAAGGCTCCCCAGGTATGTCCTGTATGCGCCCATCCCCAGAGCTACTTTGAAGTCAGAAAGGAAAACTACTGATGAACGGCATCACCGCAGCAGACCAGCCTCTGGTACTGGAGCCTGCCGCCATACACAAGCTGTCCTACGGTCTGTTTGTACTCAGCGCCCGGGAAGGGGAAAAGGACAACGGCTGTATTGTGAACACGGTGATGCAGGTGACGGACAAGCCCAAGCGGATTTCTGTTGCAGTCAACAATGGGAACCTTACCCACGACATGATCGCCGCCACGGGGCATTTCAACGTATCCGTCCTCAGTGAGGAAGCGGATTTTGCCCTGTTCCAGCAGTTCGGCTTTGCCAGCGGCCGGGAAAAAGACAAGTTTGCCGGAGAAGTGGAATGCCGCACCGCCAACGGAATCCGGTATCTGGTGAGAGGCACCAACGCAGTGCTCTCCGGCCGGGTGACCCAGACGGTGGCTTTCGAGACCCACACGGTTTTCTATGCCGACGTAACCGAAGGATGGACGCTGTCTGATGTACCCTCCGTGACCTATCAGTATTATTTCGACCACATCAAGCCGAAGCCGCAGACTGCCGCCAAAAAGAAGTGGGTCTGCCAGATCTGCGGATACGAATACGACGGGGATACCTTGCCGGAGGATTTTGTCTGTCCGCTGTGCAAGCATGGTGCGTCGGATTTCGCGCTGGTCTGAGCGTCTGTCTGACGGATTACTGCATACAAAAAGCTTCGTTTTCCCGTAGAACAAACTGTGGAAAGTGCAGATTCTTCCGGGAAGCCCTTGCAAATCTCCCACGGATGGAGTATACTGGAAAGCAGCAAGGCCCTCTGCGGAAGGCTGCAAATCAATCTGGAGTGTGATTACCATGAAACTGATTATCAAGAATGACTACGATGCCATGTGTGCATGGGCCGCACAGCATATCGCCGACGCCATCAACAACCATAAGGAAGATCGTCCCTTTGTTCTGGGTCTGCCCACCGGTTCTTCTCCCCTAGGTGTGTACAAGCGCCTCATCGCCATGAACAAGGCAGGAGAAGTGACTTTCAAGAACGTTGTGACCTTCAACATGGACGAATACGTAGGTCTGCCCCGTGAACACGACCAGAGCTACTGGTACTTCATGCACGACAATTTCTTCAACCACATCGACATTCCCGCAGAAAACATCAACATTCTCAATGGTATGGCAGAAGATCTGGAAGCAGAATGCCAGCGGTACGAAGACAGGATCGCATCCTTCGGCGGCATCGACCTGTTCCTGGGCGGTTCCGGCGTGGACGGTCACATCGCCTTCAACGAACCCTTCACCTCTCTGGTATCCCGCACCGGCGTTCGTGCCCTGACCGAAGACACCCTGATCGTGAACTCCCGCTTCTTCGACAACGACCCCAACAAGGTTCCCAAGACCGCTCTGTCCGTTGGTGTTGGTACCGTCTGCGACGCCAAGCAGGTTCTGCTGCTGATCAGCGGTCACAACAAGGCCCGCGCCCTGCGTCACTGCGTGGAAGGCGGCGTTGACCATGCATGGACCATCTCCGCTCTGCAGCTCCATCCCGATGGAATCGTTGCCTGCGACGAAGCTGCCTGCGGCGAACTGAAGGTAGACACCTACAAGTACTTCAAGGAAATCTACAAGAACGAAAAGTAATTTTCCGGCATAAAACAGCAAACCCGGCCTATGGTGTTCATAAGTCGGGTTTTTTTGTGGTTACAGGGATTTAGTAATACTGGGCGTTTGGGAGGAGAAACGGGACGCTTTTTGAAAAAAGCTTGGCAAAAACTTTAAACAAGGGTGCAGCATTGCTCGTTGGGTGCAGTAGGCACGGAACTGCTTTTGTGATGGGTTCAGGGGAGCGATCCTTGACAGTGTGGCAACTGTTAGCGAGCTCTCACTTACACAGTAAGTGGGGGGCCATCCTCCCTGCTCGCCACAGGTCGTTTCAGATTGCGGGATATAGTTTTTTAACGCTGACAGAAGTCACAATTCCGTATGATATTCACCATACTTTCCCGGTTGGTTTGAAATTGTTCCGTTCTCCGTGCATTCAAGCCGGACGGATGCGGAAATCCCCATAATACCGCACAGGGATGCAGGGATGACAGAACACCCGATTCCCGGAAGATACTTTCCACAGCCGCTCCCAGAGGAATAATCAATCGAACAGCATCCAGACAGTGCAGCTCTTCCATGAATTCCGTCTGTATGTACTTCCGCAGGATTTCAGAAGAGCCGATGGCAGGAGTATGCCCGCTGTAGTTTTTCCCTTTATAGAAGCATGGATATTTTATCAGAGATGTTGTATGCAGTATGGCATTTTCCGGGCGGAACAGCTCTGCACAGGAAGACAGTCCCAGTCGGGTGTGCAGTCCCAGTTCGTTCAGCATGGCAATCAGATTCGTCCGCATTGTTCCTGCAAATCTGGAATCCATTTTACACCGGAAACAGATCTCCTCGTCCGTCAGCTGCTGCGCAATCCCATCTTTCGCTGTCTGATAGGCACGCTGTGTCTGACTCCAGCCGGGGGTGATCCCTACGATGACAATGCGCGCACCGGGATGGATGAACTCGTTGTGCGGGGCATAGTATATCTGCAGACCGGGATCATGATGCAGTGCAAATTCCCCGTTCAGGATGCTGTCCTTTTCGATCCTGTCAATGTCTGCAATTTTTTCTCTGTACCGATGGAACAGGCTGTTCGGATGCAGCATCTTTATTACCGTTCCCTTCCTTATTCCACCGTGAATTCCGTCCACTCGATTTTGTTGTACTGCATGACGTCGTCTGCTTTTTTCATGCCCAGCTTTTCGTAGAACGGGACAGCGTTTTCGTTGGCGATCAGGTATACCGCAATATCCTTTTCCCCGCCGGCGATTTCATGGGCGGTTTTCATCAGCGCTCTGCCGATGCCCTGTTTTGTGTATGCCCGGTCCACGCCCAGATCGGTCACGTACAGCCAGTAGGCATAGTCGGTCAGGGCGAACAGGACGCCTACTATGGTATCCTGTTCGTCTCTGGCGGTGAGGCTGATGGACACCGTCTGCACCAGTCTGGCGATCCGCTCGTCAAACCGTTCCTTCGGGTATTGGGAACCCAGGTCCGTCCGTTTCAGAAAGTCGGTATATTCCTCTGCGGTAAGCCGTTCTTCCCGTATACGGATATTTTTGTCCATGGTTCCTCAGAGGGTTTCGATCCAGATGTTCCGGAAGGATACGGGGTTTCCATGGTCCTGCAGCATCAGGGGACCTTCAGCGACAACCTTGTCATATACGCCGCCGGGATTGCTGCGGGGCAGAACAAAATTGTTATGGATCACCTGTCCGTTCTGCAGGATGGTTACGATGGCGTGTTCGACGATTTCATCCCCGTTCATTCTTGCCGCACGGACGTAAATATCATAGGTCTGCCATTCCAGAGCGGGCTTGCATGCGTTCACACGGGGCGCCTGGATTCCATAGATAGCACCGCAGTCGTCTATTTTGGCAGGTTCAACGCCGTAGGAATCCAGCACCTGCAGTTCGTAGCAGCCGTGGATGTACACGCCGCTGTTGCCCTTCCACTGCCCGGTGGCCTCCGGCATGTCCGGTTCCATCCATTCCACATGGATATGGGCGTCCCCATAGGTCTCTTTGGATACGATGCTGCCGTGGGTTACGGTCATGGCGCCGTTTTCCACCTTCCACTGTGCAGGGCTGCCGTCCGTCTGGGTGAAGTGGGACAGGTCTGTGCCGTCAAAAAGTATGATTCTTGCCATAATATGCCTCCTGTATGTATGTTTTTCTTAAGATTTTTCTCAGTCCAGAACCACTTCTCTGCCCGTTTCGGCGGACTTGTAGATAGCGTCCAGAATCTTGATCATATTGACACCCTGCTGGGGTACATAGTCCTTTTCCGCACCGTCCAGCACGATTTTTGTGAAGTGTTCCAGTGCTCTTGCGTGACCGTCACCCATGGGGCCGCAGTCGGGCTTGATGTCGGTCAGCTTGCCTTCTTCGTCTTCCGTCCAGATGCCGCAGGTACCGTCGTCGTTCCAGGTGAAGCCCGCTTTGGTGCCCCGCAGTTCCACGAACCGCTTTTCCTTTTCGATATTGGACGCCCAGCTGAATTCGATCTGCAGGCAGGCGCCGTTGTCGAACCGGATAAAGCCCATGGCCAGGTCTTCCACGTCAAAGGTACCGCCGGATTTGGTTTCCCCGAATTTGGAATGCTCGGAATCAGCCTTGGCCTGGTTGTCCGCAAACTTGGAGAAGGCACAGCCCGATACGGCCACCGGCTTCGGATTGCCCATGAGCCAGATAGACAGGTCGATCATATGCACGCCCAGGTCGATCAGGGGGCCGCCGCCGGACTTTGCCTTGGTAGTGAACCAGCCGCCTCTGCCGGGAATCCCCCGCCGACGGATCCAGCCGCAGCGTCCGCAGTAGATTTCCCCGGCGTTCCCGGCTTCGATGTATTTTTTCAGATACTGGGAGTTGCTGTAGTACCGGTTGTTCCGCATAACCATCAGCACCCTGCCCGCTTTTTCGGAGGCGGCTTTCATCTTTTCCGCTTCGGCAGGGCTTACGGCGTCCGGCTTTTCGCAGAACACATGGAGACCGTGTTCCAGGGCATATACGGCGATGATGGAATGGAAGTCGTTGGGGGTAGCGATATCCACGGCATCCAGCTGTTCCTTTTCGATCATTTCCCGGAAGTCGGTATAGATGGGGGTATCCGGATCCAGCTTCAGCTTTTCGATGATTTTTTCGCACTTTTCGGGGATCAGGTCACAGAGGGCCGCGATTTCCACCCGTTTGTTCCGGGAATGTGCGCCTACATGGCAGCTTCCCATGCCGCCGATGCCCACGCAGCCGATGCGCAGTTTCTTGTCCGTCATATGTTTACTCCTTATCCGTTTCCAGCATGGACACTTCCCGCACGGATGCGTCCGTTACCAGCAGTGTTTTGGTTTCGTATGGTTTCATTTGTATGGTATGGGATTCTTCTCCCGGATGCACCGTCACCGTATCCGCCTTACCGTCATATTCCGCCAGCCGCAGGATCCATCCTTCTCCGTCCTCCGCCTGCTTCAGCACCGTCAGTGCCGTGGAATCTGCCTCTGTCCTGCAGAAAGAGCGGCTGTACACCGGGATTCCCTCGTGCCATGCTTCGTCGATGACCACAGGGGGATCCGTAAAGTGTTCTGCGGCGGCAAAGGCTCCGGAGGGGGGGTATGGATCAAAGCAGATCCGCATCCGGCCTTCGGTGATGCCCTGCCCCAGGAAATCATAGTCGTCTTCCGGGTCGATGGGGAAAATCCGCAGGTCTCCGGCAATGGGACTCCGCAAGAGCGTCACGCCCAGCTGTCCGTCCCGCAGATTGTAGGCAAAGCTGTCGGCGCTCATCAGGGTATATCCCGCCGTCTGCACCCATGCGCCAAGCGGCACATCGGCATCGGTCTGTCCGCGCTTGACGGAGCCGTAGGGCACAGCCGCCAGATGTTCCGGATCCGGTGCGGCAGACAGCAGCTTTACAGCCTTATGCCGGTCGTTCCAATTGCAGCTCCAGCGCAGGTCGATGGCGTTCTCATCATGGGCAACGATATAGTACAGGGTCAGGGTGGACAGATCCTGTCGGAAATGGCTCCGGATCACAGTGCGCAGAGGGCCGGCTTCCTTCACTTCCACGGACAGGTTTTCCCACGGAAGGGGCTGGCTGTCATAGGCGGGGATGTTGAAGGCCCATGTGTCGCCGTCGTCCCGGTATGTCACGGGGGTTAACAGGTTTTCCGCCAGAATGTTCCCCGCTTTGTCCTGCACCCGGGTGATCATGCCGTTTTCCAGAGTAATGGTCAGCCTGTCCGTCTCGATCCGGTCGGGGGTTCCTTCGGGTTTTGTGACTTCCTCCCCGGTGCGGATCACGTGGAACAGCTTATACCCCATGGCAGGGATGGATGCCCGGAACAGGAATCTTGACCGGAACCCCGGCAGGACGGATTTTTCCCGGAGGATCTGGCAGGGATAGCGGTTTCCGTCCCCGTCTTCCAGTGCGATGCCTCCGGAATACCAGTCATATTCATGGATCCACTGGACTTCCGCTTCGATATATCCGTCGTATGGCGTATCGTGCAGGTTCCACACCGCCAGATTCCAGGCGTCCCCCACCATCTGCAGACCACTGGTGATCCGCTGGAGAGCATAGTGCAGCACTTCTCCCCCGTCGGTGATGGCCCGCCCCAGTCCGGCATAGGCGTCAGGGTAAGCGTCCCTGATACAGGCGCCGCCGATGATGTCGTGGAACTGGTGGAACAGCACGTCCTGCCATGCACGGGTGAGAATCTCCTTCACATGTCTGCCGCCGATTTCGGTCAATGCACTGCCGATACCGTCTTTCCCGGCCATTTCCGCCAGCACCACCGCCTTTTCCGCCGCCAGCAGGGTATTTTCCCCCCGGCGCACCATGGCCTTGATCTGGGGCAGATTGGCGTACACCCCGAAATCTCCGGTGACAAATTCCCGTTTTTCCGTGACGGGGCAGTCCAGATGATCCGTAAAATACTTTGTCAGCGTGGAGCAGAAGGCATCCGGACAGGCGTGGATATCCCGCAGAGCTTCCTTGGTAGGTGCGCCGCCGTGGTCGGTTACGCCGTACACCACCAGCTCGTCCGGGTCATATCCGGGTATTTCCGGCACATCCCAGCCCAGTCTGGCGGCCATATCTTTGGCATAACACCCGTTGGCCCTGTAGGTCAGCACCCGGCTTCCGTCAGGGGATTCCCACCAGAACAGGGGAGAGGCAAGGGGCACATGATGGGCTTCCGGCCGGACAAAGCAGTAATAGCGGATCCCGCAGCCCTGCAGAATCTGGGGCAGCATGGGACTGTGGCCGAAGGAGTCGATGTTGAACACGGTATCGGCCGTTTTTTCGAAGTTTTCCATGAGCCACCGCTGCCCGTACAGCCCCTGCCGGACATAGCTTTCTCCGGCGGCAGAGTAGCAGTCCGGCTGCAGCCACCAGCCCTCACCCAGCTCCCATCTGCCTTCCGCCACCCGCTGACGGATCGCTTCAAACAGATCCGGTTCGGTATGTTTGATCCACTCGAACACGGGCGGGGTGGCAAAGGAATAGACAAAATCGGGATCTTCGTTCATGCGGTCCAGTGCCGCCCGGAAGGTTGCCCGGATGGACGCCATGGCTTCATGCCACTGCCACAGCCACACCGGGTCGAAGTGGGTATTGCCGATGCAGTATTGTTTCTTCATAACGGTATCCGTACGGTTTTATTCGCTCAGTGCTTCCAGCAGTTCCCGTCTGGCGGCACGGAACGCAGCGATGTCGTATTCCACATCCCGGAAGGAGCGGAACAGTCTGCCGCAGATTTCGTCTGCCTTTGCCTTGTCGGTACCGGCCAGTGCGCAGAGCATTTCGTATTCTTCCGCACTTTCTCTCTGGGCTTCTCCTCTGGCGGACAGCCACGGACCGTCTTCCCCGGGATAGATCAGGTGGGTATCCCCGGAAGGCAGCCAGCATACGGAGTCGGTGTTGTGGTGTTCCGGGCAGTTCAGGCGGAAGGGATCCTGTCCGGGCTGATAGCAGTTGGCGGCCCAGTGGAGGTATCCGGTCAGGTTGTGCCTGTAGTTGCCCCAGAACAGGTACCGGGTGGCCAGCAGCGGATAGTCCATGAACCGGTTGATGTATTCGCCGTAGCGGGGACCGCAGCAGACATAGTGCCAGATTTCGTCCCCGTTGGCCCGGAGAGATTCCATTTCCTGCATATGCCGGTCGTATTCGGCGTTCAGCGGTACCCAGATGTCCAGCGCACCGTGGAGATTGCCGTAGGACATGGCGTCGATGAGGCGGATATCCGGCACAAACTTCCGGATCAGACCGCACAGGGCCCGGAATTCGGTGCAGTTGGCGTCATTGGGTTCGTCCGCCACGCCCATGACAAAGCAGTCCAGCCAGCCGTTTCTCTCCAGCATATCGTGCAGTGCCGGCAGATACTGGGACAGGTAGCAGTAGCCCTCGTAGCTCATGGCGGGGATCTTGCCGTTCACCAGAATGGTGGATGCAGACCAGCTCTGCCGCCAGCCTACGGAAGGGCCGTTGAAGTAGCGCATCCCCTGGGCCAGCTGCCGGCGCATGGTTTCCTCCATCACGGAGAAATCGAATTCGTACTTATTTTCGCCCACTTCGGTGACCTTCACGCCGCCGGTGTACATCATGTTCTGCCGCATCCGGCGCAGGGTCTTGATATATGCCGCATCCAGCTTCCAGAAGGCTTCTGTGCCGTATTCCACCCCGTGATACCTGGCAACCGCCCCTGCGTTATACCCCTGGATGATGGTCAGGTTTTCTTCCGGCAGAACGGCTTTGTAGATGGTCAGGGTCATGGGAACCGTCAGGGTTTCTTCCCCGATGGTGATTTCCACAGAGGAAGTGTATTCCCCGGGTTCGGCATCCTTTGCCACGGGAACCGCACCGAACAGACCGCCGATGGCCGTGTCGGGATTCCGTCCGTCCCCCACCCCTACATCCAGGGTACCGTCAAAGGGGCGGAAGCAGTCGTATACCCGGTAGGGCGCGATCCGTTCCGGGAAATGGGGCTTGAAATTGTCCGGTTCCAGACCGTGGTTCCGTTCTACGGTGACGGGTACCAGCGCATACCATTCCACCGGCAGAGCCAGATCTGTCTTCACGGATACGCCGCCCACTCTGGGGAAGCCGGTTTTGGCCTGTTCCAGCACGGCGGGATCGTTATAAATGGATTCGGGCAGCCAGTTTTCCTTCACATGGTCGGCCTTCAGACCGTCGATGAGGATCTGGAAGGTGGCATATCCGCCCCGGGGTGCATCCACAGTGATGGCTTTGGCGGCAGAAGGGTAGGTCATCTGATCCGGATAGGTAAATTCGGCAGAATCAACAACAATGTAACGCATAAAAACCTCCTTGATGGGAATTCAGAATGCAGAAAGCAGAATTCAGAATTGGTTTTGGGTATTTGATTTGATTTATGATTTTCTGTTTTTCTTTCGTTTCAGAAGAAAGGCGCACAGTGCCATGGCGGCATATCCCACAGCCAGCGCCAGAACCGGGGTCAGCTGAAAGGACAGGTACATGTCCCGGGACACCGGATACAGCAGCAGCGAAAGGATTGCCGGAACCGCAGGCAGGAACCAGAGTTTTCGCCGTTCTGCAGCGGCAAGGATACCATTTATCAGGGATGCGGCAGGGATAAAACAGGCAATGGACAGAACATACAGTCCTGCTCCCAGTCCGTTGCTTCGGGTATTCATGATGATGACATACGGCACAAGGATACACAGAAGCATCACAAGTACGCTTATCCCCAGTCTGACCCAGATTCCGTATCGGTTGAAGAATGTTTTCATAATGCACCTCCTGCAATATTTCTTATCTATTATGTAAATGATGATTAACGAACTGTCAAGTGAAAAAACAAGGCATTCCTGTAGGGGCGATTCATCCACTTACTATGTAAGTGTGATCGTCCCGAACGATTGATTTGGTATTCCCAATTTCTATAAATATCTTTTCGTTTCAGTATCATATAGAAAATCCATATCTATTATCCATGTTTTCCTTACAGCACTTGGAAATACCAAACTGTCAGGCGGTCGATTCATGAATCGACCCTACAGATTTTTGCATTTTGCTTGTTTGGTTTACAGACCTGTTAATCAGTATTTACTTACTTCTTATCTAATCAGTTCCTCTCTCACATACGCCCCGTTCCCGGCCAGCGTCCGCTGCAGCAGAGCCACATCCACCCCACGTACATCCGTCCCATGATCCGCCGCCAGTGCCGCAGCCGTTCCCGCCGCTTCTCCGGTGATAAAGCATCCCGGCATCACCCGGATTGACGCTTCCATCTGCCGGTCTGTCCCCATGCAGCGGCCCGCCGTCAGCAGATTGTCCCAGGATGCCGCCGTCAGGCTCCGGTAGGGAATCCCGTAGGACTCACCCTTTTCGTAGCGCATGTTTTCGTATTCCTGCCGGAACCGTTCCATTTCATCGGTTTTCGTATTCATGATGTGGATGTCCACCGGATAGCAGTACCGGCCGATTTCATCCGCAAAGTCCGCCCGGGCAATATAGTCCGACACGGACAGCATATAGTCGCACACCGTCCGGCGGGATTCCCGGATTCCCAGCATGGCGCCGGTTCCCACAAGGCGGACGTTTTCACAGCCTCTGATGTATTCCCGGTAGAAGCGCATGTATTCCATCATGGAGGCCCGGCCCCACATCATGGCTTTTGTCAGGGACTCTTCGTCCAGGGGGTCGTTGTCGAAGATATGCCCGATGTTGCCCCCGGCCACGCCGCCTTCTCTGAGAAACATACCGCTCAGGTGCCGGTCTGCATAGGTGAACACACCGTCCTCTATGGCTTTTTCCAGCTGGGCAGGAATGTTGTTGCTCCAGTATGCATCCTTATCTACGCCTGCCCACTGGGAGCACAGAGTCGGGGGCATGGTTTTGCCTTCTTCGTTGCCGATCTCGAACGCACCGCCGCCCAGGGCATTGAGGGTACCATCTCCGGTGCAGTCCACGAACACCTTTGCCTTTACAGCATACAGCCCGGTTTTGGAGGTCAGCACCACCCCTTCGATATGTCCGTCTGCGGCCAGCACATCGCATACCGTGGTGAAAAACAGCACCTTCACACCGGCATCCGTGGTGACTTTGTCGTATGTCCGCTTCAGCTCCTCCGCATCAATGGGCGTCCAGTAGGTATTCGTGGGCACATGGACGGACACCTGCCGGCGGATTTCCATACCGATCCCCCCGCAGAGGACGTTCACTCCATCGTCAAAGGGCGCAAAAGCCGGCACCATCCCGGAGGTACCCACGCCCCCCAGCGCACCGCCCGCTTCCGCCAGCAGCACCGATTTTCCCATTCTCGCCGCAGCCACGGCAGCAGCCACACCGGAAGCACCGCCCCCGGCCACCACCACATCCGCTTCCAGCCGCACAGGCAGCTCTTTCTGGTATATCATACAGGAAACTCCTCGTTCATGTTGTCTTGGTTTCTGGATATACTATATCATATTTTTGGGTATATTGCAAGGTTCCGCCGGATGTTTTCCTGTGAATTTTTCCCACAGATATTCCGGATTCCATAAAGAAAACGACCCCACCGGGAGGTCGTCTTCGATACAGTCAGATTCGGAATTATTCCAGTTCTACCTTTACGGGCATACCGGTTTCCATGGACTTGTTGCATGCGATGGTGAATGCAACGGACTTGAATGCGTCTCTGTAGGAGGAACGGATCTTGGAACCGTCGCCGGAGATAACGGCTTCGATGAAGGTACGGTCGCACAGTACGCCTGCATCGTGGGTTTCTCTGTATTCCAGAGCGCCGCCTGCTGCGGTCAGAGCACCGTCACCCTTTACGATGAAGCCGTCGTTGCCTTCAGCGGCCTTCGGGGGTTCTTCGCCGTAGATTACGGTAGTGCCCAGGATCTTGTGTTCCATTCTCTTGTCTCTGGTGGAGAAGATGATCTTGGAATCGAAGCTGTTGCCGGAGGTGGCATAGCAGCCGGTGGTGATAACGCCCAGAGCGCCGTTGGCAAACTTCACGCAGGTGGTGGATACGTCGTCGGTGTCATATCCGGGCCATTCTTCGTCCTTGATGAAGCCGCGGCCGTTGTAGGAGAATACTTCCACCGGTTCGCCTGCTTCGCCCAGGAAATAACGGATGATGTCGAACTGGTGAATGGTCTGTTCCACAGCCTGACCGCCGGACAGATCCTTCTTTCTCCACCAGTGTACGCCGGGCACGCCGCCGATTCTGGAGCAGTCGATCAGAACAACCTGGTTATCCTGACAGAACTTCAGAGCGGGCTGTACGATGTCGTCCGCATACCGGCACTGGAAGC
>JAFQGY010000317.1 GCA_017415325.1 Clostridia bacterium | reverse complement strand
TGCCGTGGCCACTGCGGATTACCGTATGTATCCCAGTGCCAGATACCCGGACTATCTGGAAGACGCCGCAGCCTGTGTACGGTTTATGAAAGAGTATTCAGACACATCCTTCACCGGCATTTTTTTAGGTGGTTCATCTGCCGGGGGATACATTTCCATGATGCTGTGCTTTGCCCCTCAGTTTCTGGCAGCAGTCGGGCTGAAACCCACAGACATTGACGGATATGTACACGATGCAGGCCAGCCTACCGTTCACTTCAATGTACTCCGAGAAAGAGGCATGGATTCCCGTGCCATCCGTGTGGACGAAGCCTGTCCTGTCTATTATGCCGATCATACTCCGAACCCGGACGATGTGCCGCCCATGATTTTCTTCTATGCGGACAATGATATGCCCAACCGCCCGGAACAGACAGAAATGTTCTACGGTACATTGAAATATCTGGGATACCCCATGGACAGGATTCATATCAAACGGTTCGACGGATTCAATCACTGCGGATACAATTTCCAGAATAATGAGGAAGGTATCAATATTCTTTCTGCAGAATCCGCTGCATTCATACAGAAGTACAGTAAATAGTACAGTATAAAGATCTACAGACAAAGGAGAAACGCCGTGAAACTGGATAGAAAAATAAACCTGCTCATTCTGTGCGCTGCCATCCTCCTGACAGGTACCGGCTGCTCTGACACCGGAGCAACGGAAACCACTGCCGAAACCGCAGCAGAACAGACCCTCGAAACCGTCCCGGAAGAAACAAAGTTCCACTGGAAAGACGGTGTGGCGGTCAACGATTACGAAGGATACACTTTCACACTGCTGAACGGCTGTACCGCTTCCTGGTTTTCCTATACCCTGATTGTCCCGGAGGAAAGCACCGGCGAACCGGTAAATGACGCTTTCTATGAACGCAACATGCGTGTAAACGAACTGCTGAATGTGGAAATCACTGAAAACAATGTCAGCGATTCTGCCGCCGATCTCCGTACTGCTGTCAAAGCCGGTACAAACGACTTCGATGTGGCTCTCTGTACACTGATGAATTCCTATGCCATTGCCATGGAAAACAACATCTACGATCTGAACACCGTTGACGGATTCGATTTCTCCCATGTCTGGTGGGATCAGAATGCCGTAGACGATCTGACCATCAATGATAAGCTGTATTTCGTCACCAGTTCTTCCGATACAACCCGGCTGGACAGTATCCGTGCGCTGTTCTTCAACAAGTAAATGGTGGAAGAGTTTGCCATGGAGAATCCCTACACGCTGGTGGACGAAGGGAAGTGGACCATTGATGTCTTCACGGAGATGTGTCAGACCGTGGTGACAGACCTGGATGGCGACGGAAAAATGACAGACCTGGACCGGTACGGGTGGATTTCCTATACCGGCATTATGACCGACCTGCTCCTCAATGGGATGAATAACCGGTATCTGTACATAGACAAAGAAACCGGAAAAGTAGCCAACGGCACTCTGGGGGAAGAGTTTTATGATGCCTTCTCCAAAGTGTACGATCTGGTCAACAGCCCGGACGATGCGGTATTCAATATTCAGTCCAGTAAGCACAGCGGCCATCTGCGCGGTATGGGAGACCGGATTCAGGAACAGATCTTTGTAGAAAACGGCGCCCTGTTCTATTCCGAATGTCTGGCATGGTCCCGTGTCATGCGGGAGATGGAAGCTGATTTCGGGATTCTGCCGCCCCCCAAGTTTGACGAAACCCAGGAACGGCATTATTCCATTATTATCAATCCCTTTATGCAGATGATCCCCGTCACATCGGAAGATACCGGACGCACTGCCAATGTTCTGGAAGCCTTTGCCGCCGCTTCCCACGACACTGTGGTACCCGCCTACATCGACATCACACTGACCGGGAAAGTGGCCAGGGACGAGGATACCGTACGGATGCTGAATCTGGTATTTGATGAACTGGCATATAATCTGCATTTCTCATCCCTTTCTCTGCGCAGCGTTTCCGAAAACGTTGTCAAGAGCGGCCGTGAAAACAATCTGGTTTCTCAGCTGGAAGCAAAGGAAAGTGCAACCGCCAAGGAACTGGAAAAAATCAACGCATTCTTCTTCGGTGAATAATGGAATACCCAAACCGCAGCAAAACACAGGATGTATCCGTTTACGGGGTATATCCTGTGTTTTGCTGTCCTCTTCCATACAAAAAAGCACACCCCCTCGGGAGCATGCTTTTGATTGCTGTCAATATGTCTTATCTGTGCAGGTATGCGTAGATTTCTTCCTTGATCCGTCCCATCAGTTCCAGATCTTCCGCATTTTCCGGAACAAAAGTATTCTTGCGGATGTCTGCGTCAAACAGAACAGAATACCAGACAGCGCTGTTGATGTACCGGCCATAAGGCATGTTCAGATGGAATCCATCCCGGTTCAGGCTCATGCCGCCGTTTCTGTAATCAAAACCGGTCACGTTTTCCCGGAAATGCTGAATCACATCCCCTGTAGGAATGATCTGTGCCTTCACCGCAATGGCAGCAGCCGCATAAGCGATCTTCAGATGGTCATACATTTCCCGCTGGTCATTGTTGTAGTGGGGGAATGCGCCGTGAGTACTGTCCCATTCATATGCCCAGGTTTCCTGCAGATACAGTCTGGCGTCCGGCTGATATTCCCGGATCACACCGCACAGATCCACCACATAGGGGAAGTAGGTTTCCGGTCTGCCGGAGAAATGGCTGGCCTGCTGGGTGGTAACGATGTCATATTTCCCGTCGGCAAGCATTTCCTGGATGGTCACTTCGTTTCTCACCCATTTGCCGTTGATTTCCAGTGCATAGTGGGGATCTTTTTCGGTCCAGTACTGCCAGTGCCGATGCAGTTCACAGCCGCCTACCACCAGATTGACAGTTTCCCATTCGATACCGTCTGCCGCAGCAATGTCATGACAATACTGCAGTGCGTCCTGCGAAAAGCTGTTGCCGATGGACAGGGAACGATATGTTTTCATAGATAGTACTCCTTATTTCAAATATATACTTACATATATGGAATGGAAATAACCATATACCAGTTCTTTCAGCAGCCGGATCAGTGCAGTATCCTCCGCAGTTTCCGGTATAAACGGATTCTTCCGTACATCCGCATCAAACAGAACAGTATACCAAACCAGACTGTTCAGAAACCGTCCGTATGGCAGACTCAGGTGGAATCCGTCTGTATCGTTCAGTATTCTGCCGCCGACCCTTGTATCAAACCCGGATACAGTATCCCGGATATGCTGAATCACATCCCCGACAGGAATAATACCGGCATTCACAGATACAGCAGCCTGGGAATATGCATCCCGGATCCGTCGGTGCATTTCATGCTGGTCTTTGTTATAATCTGCAAAATACGGGTACTGACATGCCCAGTCATACGCCCAGGTTTCCTGCAGATACAGTCTGGCGCCGGGTTGTATTCTACGGATTTCCTTCACCAGATCGGTCAGATACGGCTGATAGGATTCCGGCTTTCCGGACATGTGGCTGCCCTGCTGCAGGGTAATAATATCGTATGTACCGTCCTGCAGCACCTCCCTGAGAATGGCACCTTCCCGGATCACATTCCCATTGAATTCATAATCGTAATCCGGTATGTCTTCCGCAAAGGATTTCCAATGCCGTTCCAGCGTACAGCCGCCGATGTCCATATTGACCGTTTCCCAGTCCAGTCCGTCCGCCGCAGCAATGGCATGGGCATACTCCAGCGCATCCTGCGAAAAACTGTTGCCGATGGACAGGGAACGAATTTTTCTGCTCATTCTGTTTTCCTCAGTCAGCTGTATAGATATCTACCAGTTCCTGCAGTCTGGTCTGTGCGCCGGGAAGCAGTGTAGCAAAGGTGGATGCAGTCACATCAGTCCCCTTTGTAATAGAGTCAGCAATGGGCTGGAAGGTAATGGTCTTCAGGAAGGAATCCGTCCCGAAGCCCAGTTCATAGGCAAATTCAAAAGGAGCGGAAATCCCGGCCACAACCAGATCCAGCATCTGTGCCGTATAGGCATCCTGCGCATATTTGGATTTCAGAGCCACTTCATAGTAGCCTTCCAGCAGGTACTCGTGTGCATGTATGGACAGCACCTGAATTACAGCACTTACAGCCGTAGCAGCTTCCCCTACAGTGGTCACCGGCACTGCACCCATTTCCGCAGTATCATGTACCAGTGTACGGTAGATTTCCTGACTTTCATCCATCTTGGGGTAGGGAATCACACCCATACCATCGAAGTCACGGATAGAAGCCTGTTCCATATCTCCGACTTTCTGGAAGAAGGTGAGCATAGCCTGACCGTTCACGAATGTCTTCAGACTATCCGCAACGGAAGTGGTTTTCCAGATCCCGATGCTGGTATCCGTGGCAATCAGCAGTTCCGCCATCTTACTCAGATTTTCCTGACTGCTTTCATTGATAAAGGGCAGACCCTTGTCATCAAAAGAAACAACCTTGCAGTCGGTAGAATAGTAGAAGGCATAATAGGGGAATGCCCAGCCGCTGGAATGTCCTGTCAGACCAAAACGGTCGTTTTCATCGGCAGTTCCGTCACCGTTGGTATCCTGGTAGGCTTCGGTAACCATTTCATTCATTTTTGACAGAGTCCATGCATCATCCAGTACCAGATTGTACACATAATTGGCATCACCGTACAGATCATTCACAATATTCTTGTTCAGATACAGAACATGTGCCGCACGCATGGTGTCAATGAAATAGTCCCCGGTGATGATAAAACGCTTATCACCAACGGAAAGCTGCTTCATATATTCGCTGTAATATACATCGGATTCCAGATCAAAATGGTAATCCCCAAAGGAAGACTTATCCGCCAGATCCAGCAGATACCCCTTCAGACCGCAATGCAGCAGCCCCAGCTGGTCATTTACATAATAGTCTACAGCAGCGTCTCCGGACAGTACAAGGCTCTCGATATGGGGCTGCACCTGGTCAAAATTCAGATCCAACGCTTCATGCTCCAGAGTACAGTTCAGCATTTCTTCCACTTCCATATTTCTCTGGAATACACTGTCCTGCACACTTTCCCCTGTCATTTCTTCAGGTCCTGCAATATAGGGATAGGAAGTAGGCATCCCACCGCCGTTTTCGGAAATGTTGGAGCTGACAGAAATTTTCACAGTCCGTCCGCCCAGATCAATTCCTCTGTACGCCGCAAACAGATCTGCTTCCGTGTTAGCAGCGGCACCTTCTCCCTGTACAGTGGTATCCGCTGTGGTTTCCTGTGTTTCTCCGCCCCCGCAGGATACCAGCGAAGGAGCCAGCAGCAGTGCCGCCAGCAGGATTGCCAAAAGATTGCGTTTCATAATACGCCTCCCCAATATATAATAATAAAGCCGGAAACAGTCCTCACCGGAACCATTTCCATAATCTGTTTTATTATAACATA
>JAFQGY010000316.1 GCA_017415325.1 Clostridia bacterium | reverse complement strand
TCGGGTCCCTGGGAGCTCGCTCTACTATTCCTTATGTCTTGGATGCACAATATCCAGTGGCAGATGGAATTGCAGAAACTATATCCAGTGGAACTCCTGTTTAAAGTTCTTTGCCGAGCTTTCTTTCAAGAAAGCGACCCGTGTCCCCTGCATCAACAGGTTAGTTAATCATCATTTACATATGTCAACAGGAGACAGCATATGAACGAATATCTGAAATTTCATCCGGCAGTGTTTGCCGTGGAAAAGGACTACCAGATTCTCTTTATGACCACCACCGACGGGATCGGCTGGATCGAGATTGACGGGGTGCGGTATACCGACGAAGAATGCGGCCTGCTGCACTACGGAAAGATGCACAAGATTCCGGTGGACGGGGCGGCTCTGGATGCGGCGAAAGCATACACCGTGGTTTTCGTGGAATACAAGGAAAAGCCCGTGTACTATCCCAAGGGGGAAGAAGTGGTCAGAGAAACCTACGCCTTCACGCCTGTCACCGGTGGGGACTTCCACCTGTTCCAGTTTGCCGATACCCACGGGGCGGTGGATGTGCCGCTGGAAAACTTCCGCCGGTATGAAGAAACCTACGGGAAGGTGGATCTGCTGTGCCTGAACGGGGACATCAACGACTCCTCCGCCAGCACAGCCCATTTTGAAGTATCCTTCGCTCTGGCATCCGGGGCCGTGGAAGGGACAAGACCCGTCATCTATTCCAGAGGGAACCACGATACCAGAGGTGCAGCTTCCGAACTGCTGCCCGGATACAGTCCCACGGCGTTCCGGGGCGGACGGAGAGAAACCTTCTGGTCCTTCCGGCAGGGCGGCCTGTGGGGGCTGGTGCTGGACTGCGGCGAAGATAAATACGACCATAACATCGAATACGGCGGCACCATCCAGTTCACCCCCTTCCGGGAACGGGAAACAGCCTACCTGAAAAAGATGCTCCGGGAAAAGGAATACGAAGCGGAAGGTATCACAAAGAAGATTGCCTTCTGCCATGTGCCTTTCGTGGAAAACTTCAGCCATCCCTTTGACGTGGCCTCTGACATATATCAGGAATGGTGTGACCTGCTGGGCGAAATCGGCATCGACCTGCTGGTATGCGGCCATATGCATAACAGCTACACCATCCCGGTGCATGCGGAAGCAGACAGATGGAAGGACGCCGCATTCCCGGTGTTCGTCAGCTCCAACCCGGTGAAAAAGGATGAAGACGGCAAACCGTACTACACCGGAGCGGCTCTGGAAGTGCAGAACGGCAAGATGACTGCCTATGTGGTAAAGGACGGCAAGCGTACGGAAGAAACGGCATACTGAATCCGATGAGATAAAAAAGCCCTCAGCCGGAAGAAAAACCGGACGGGGGCTTTTGGTGGGTATTTACAGTTCTTCATTTGACGCCAATATCTCCAGAAAGGCAGACGGCGTGTATACGGGCAGGGACAAGTCGGCGTAATCCCGGATGTTTCTGGTGACAATACAGTCCATCCCGGTACGTTCCGCCGAGGCCACCATGACAGCATCCTCAAGATCCGTCATTTCCGAATCCAGTGCAGTCCGGCAGTCGATGGCGGCGGTATCCAGTATGGAAAAAAGCTGCAGCAGCGTCCGCAGGATCCGGTGGGTTTCGGCATCGCTGTGGGTGGATTTGTGTACCAGATAATACATGTCCGTGATTTCCTTGGCACTCATATACCCTTCCGCACGATGGGCAGCAACGGCAAGAAAGATTTTCTGTCCGTCTGCGCAAAAAGGCTCTCTGCCGCAGAGAACATCAATGATGATACAGGTGTCAATCAGTGCTTTCATATCTGTTTTCTGCGTTCCTCACGGGCTTCGTCAAGCGTCATGGCGTTTTCCAGTACCCCAAAGAGGGATTTGGCGGCGTCAATGCGATCTTCATAGGGAGAGGTCAGCTTGGCAACGATTCTGCCGTTCCGGGTGATATAAATGTCTTCCGTCTCCGCAAGCAGCAGATATTTCCCCAGATTCATTTTCAGTTCGGTGGCAGTAATGGACATATCAGGCTCCTTTCGTACGATTCTCTGTATATAGTATACACAAATCGTGCGAAAAATGCAACATAATCGAATGAATTTCTGAAAAAGAAAAAATTTTATTATACAAACTCACCAAACCAACCTCATTCCACCATAAACATTTATCCAAAATTCTTTAGCAATTTACTTGACTAAAGCGCTAAAGTGTGCTATACTATAGCATCATATCAAATAAGCTGTAAAAGGAACAAAAAAGCGTGAAAGAAACGATTCTGCCGAAGGAAGAAAGAGCAGTGCTGGCCATGCGGGCGCTGTATGAGAGCTTCGGGTATACCAAATATAAGATGTCCAAGTTTGAGGACTATGACCTGTACCGGGACAACAAGCGGTTTCTGCCCAAGGGGGAGATTATCACATTCCCCAACCGGGACGGAAAGCTGATGGCACTGAAACCGGACGTAACCCTGTCCATTGTGAAGAACGCCAGAGAGGGCGAGCAGATCCGGGAATACTACAACGAAAACGTGTACCGGGGCATGGACGGGGAACACCGGGAAATCATGCAGGTGGGGCTGGAATGCATCGGGGAGATCGACCTGTATTCCACCTGTGAAGTGATCCGGCTGGCCAAAAAGAGCCTGGAGATCATCTGCGAGGATTCCATTCTGGATATTTCCCACGGGGCCTTTGTGAACGGTCTGCTGGATGCTGCGGGACTGCCGGAGGACGGAAGCCGGGGGAAGTTCAATACCTGCATCGCCGGGAAGAATGCACATGAGCTGTCGAAGCTGTGCAGAGAATACGGCGTGGACGGGGCAATCGAAGACAAGCTCTGCCGGATGCTGACTCTGTACGGGCCTTTCCCGAAGATCGCAGAAGAAGCCAGAGCACTGGTGGTAAGCCCGGATATGCAGGCGGCGTACGAAGAAATCGAAGCCATCGATGCATATTTCCGTGCCATCGGGGAAGAAAAGGGCCTGGCCGTGGATCTGTCTCTGGTAAACGATATGCGGTATTACACCGGCGTGCTGTTCAAGGGATATGTGCAGGGCGTGCCTGCCGGGGTGCTCTCCGGTGGACGGTATGACGGACTGCTGCACCGGATGCAGAAAACCGGTATGGGAGCGGTGGGTTTTGCCGTGTACATGAACCTGCTGGATCTGTTCTTCGACGAAGGAACGGCCAAGGAACACGACATCGACATCCTCATCACCTACGACAGCGGCACCGATATGGCGGCTCTGTCCCGCACCGTGGATATGCTCATGGGCGGCGGCAGAAGTGTCCGGGTGCAGAAGGACGAGGATACCAAACTGCGGTATAAGGAAAAGTTCCATTACGGAGAAAGGGGGCTGGAGATCCGTGGCTGAGAAACTGGATAAGACCATCAGCATCGCCCTGCCCAAGGGAAGACTGGGCGAGAAGACCTACGCCATGCTGGAAGAGCTGGGTTACGGCTGCCCCGGCGTCATGGACAACTCAAGAAAGCTGATTTTTGAAGATGAAGCCGCTACGGTGCGGTATTTCTGGGTAAAGCCCTCCGACGTGGCCATTTACGTGGAACATGGTGCCGCTGACGTGGGCGTGGTGGGCAGAGATATTCTGCTGGAATACCAGCCGGACGTATACGAACTGACCGACCTTGGCTTCGGAAAATGCCGCATGTGCGTGGCAGGCCCGGAAAACGTGACCCCCAGCGCCGACCGTGCCCTGCGGATCGCCACCAAGTTTGTGAACATCGCCAAGTCCTACTACCACGCCAGAAGCCGGGAAATCGAGATCATCAAGCTCAACGGCTCCATTGAACTGGCCCCCATCCTGGGTCTGTCCGACGTGATCGTGGACATCGTGGAAACCGGCACCACCCTGAAGGAAAACCATCTGGAAGTCAAGGAAGAAATCGTTCCCATCAGCGCCCGGTTCATCGTAAACAAGGCGGCATACCGGTTCAAGAACGAAGAGATCGCCGTGATGAATGAAAAGATCGGCAAGTGGCTGGAAAATAAGAAGTAAGTAAACGATAATTAACTATATCACGCAATCGGAAACGATCTATGGCGAGCAGGGTCGGGTCCCTGGGAGCTCACTCCACTATTTCTCATGTCTTGAATACACAATATCCAGTGGCAGATGGAATTGCAGGAACTATATCCAGTGGAACTCCTGCTTAAAGTTCTTTGCCGAGCTTTCTTTCAAGAAAGCGACCCGCGTCCCCTGAATCAACAGGTTAGTTAATCATCATTTACGTAAGAAATAAGAGATAAGAAATATTACGGAGCATATCCAATGATTAAGATATACAAAAGTACCGAAATCGCAAGAGAAGACATCGTGTCCCGGGAAATGACGGCTGCCGGGGTGGAGGATGTTGTTGCGGATATTATTTATGACGTACGGAAGAACGGGGACGAAGCCCTGTGCCGGTACGCCGCCAAATTTGACAAAATTGAAATGACCGCCGCCGACCTGATTGTGCCGGAAGCTGAGATTGAAGCCGCATGGGAACAGATGGAACCGGAGTTCCGGGCCGTGCTGGAAGAAGCCGCCGCCAATATTGCCGCATTCCATGAAAAGCAGGTGCGAAACGGCTTTGCCATTACCCAGAAGGACGGGGTTGTGCTGGGGCAGAAGATCACGCCCATCGCCAGAGTGGGGCTGTATGTCCCCGGCGGAACGGCTCCTCTGCTGTCCTCCGTGCTGATGAACGCCATTCCCGCCAAGATCGCCGGATGCGGACAGATCGCCATGACCACGCCCCCCGGACGGGACGGAAAGGTGCCCGCTTCCATTCTGGCTGCCGCAAAGGTTGCCGGGGTGAACCGAATCTACAAGATGGGCGGCGCACGGGCCATTGCGGCTCTGGCATACGGCACTGCCACCGTGGACGCCGTGGACAAGATCGTCGGCCCCGGGAATGCGTACGTGGCGGAAGCGAAAAAGCAGGTATTCGGCAAGGTTGCCATTGATATGATCGCCGGGCCCAGCGAAATTCTGGTGCTGTGCGACGAAACCTGTGACCCCGTGGTAGTGGCGGCTGACCTGCTGTCCCAGGCGGAACACGATAAAATGGCCTCTGCCATCATGGTAACCCCCAGCGAAGCACTGGCGGAAGCAGTATCCCGTGAACTGGAACGGCAGATTCCCCTGCTGCCCAGAGCGGAAATTGCCAGAATCTCCATCGACACCGGCAGCAAGATCATCCTGACCCGGGACTTTGCGGAAGCGGTGGACATCGCCAGCGAAATTGCCCCGGAACATCTGGAGCTGATGTGCGACGATCCCTTTGCATGGCTGCCGAGAGTGAAGAACGCCGGCTCCATCTTCATGGGCAAGAACTGTCCGGAAGCCCTGGGCGACTATTTTGCCGGCCCCAACCACGTTCTGCCCACCGGCGGCACTGCGAAATTCTCCAGCCCCCCTGTCCGTGGATGACTTTATCAAGAAGTCTTCGTATATTTACTATACTGCCGATGCCCTGGAAGAAGTGGGCGAAAAAGTATACGCCTTTGCCAGACGGGAACAGCTGGACGGCCATGCCAGATCCGCTGTGGTGCGGTTCCGCAGAGATTTCTGGGAGAAACTCTGAGACTTCTGGGAGAAACTCTGAGATTTCTGGGAGAAATAAGATTTTAGTTTGTTGACAGTGGGAAGATTGGGCGCAGAGCGGGAATCCCCCGTCACGCCTTGTGGAGAGAGTGCAGTAGTGGTTGTTAGCGGAAGGCGCGCCACCCCCCTTGAAAAGGAGGGCTTGTTTGTATAGTTGAAATTTATTTATTGTACGTTCTCTTTACAGAAGAAAGCAACACTAACTTTTCACTACTAAGACTTTATGTATGCTATGTGGCTGCACAGTTTTCAGTTGCAAAAACGCGCCCTCCTTTTCAACCACCTTGTAAACAAGGTAAGGGGTGGAACACCGACAGCATCCTCTCCTATTTCGATCGCTGATATCCGGTGTGACGGGGGATTTCTCCCGCAAGCACCTACCAATATCTCTGTCAGCCGAATCTGCATCCAACCCATTCTATAACGAATTCAGTACAGGAGGTGCCCATGCTTACCATCCGCAAAGCCGCTCCGTCCGATGCCGAAGCTCTCCTGGATCTATACTTCCATCACCTGACAAACTACCCGCCCACGGAAGAACAGGATATTACCAAATGGCGTACCATGCTGGCAAAATTTGCTGCCGATCCTCTGTATCATGTGCTGGCAGGCGAAGCAGACGGCCGGGTGGTTTCCTCTGTCACTCTGATTATCATCGAAAACCTGACCCACAACCTACGTCCATATGCCCTCATCGAAAATGTGGTCACCCACTGTGATTTCCGCGGACAGCATTATGCCACTGCTCTGATGGACGAAGCCAGCCGGATTGCGGAGGACGCCGGATGCTACAAGATTATGCTGTTCACCGGCTCCAAAAAAGATACAACCCTGCGCTTTTATGAGAACTGCGGTTTCTCCAGAGAAGGAAAGACCGGGTTCTTGAAGCGTTTATGATCCCCCCGAAAGGAGTCCATCCACATGATCCCCTTTCTTTCCCATAACCTCCCCCCTGTGACCCGGGAGGAAATGCACACCATCTACGAAAAAATCAAAACCCCCGTGAAGCTGGGGCCTGTGATGAAATGGAACGACGATTTCACCGACAGTCCCACCGTGTTCCGGAAGGACGGCATGTTCTATATGTACTTCATCGCCATCTCAAAGGACACCTCCCGCTCCGGGTATGAAACCCATCTGGCAAAGTCCGCTGACCTTGTCCACTGGGATTACATCGGCCCCATCTTCCGCCGGAACGACGACAACCACTGGGACAGCAAACAGTGCGCCGGGTATGCTGCGTACTTCGATATCGACTTTGACGGAACCTGTGAACTGGGAAAACCGAACGGTTCCTACTACATATCCTATCTGGCCGGGAACAGCGATGGGTACGAACCGGATCCCCTGTACATGGGACTGGCCAAAAGCACCGACCCCACCGACCCGGACGGATTCACCCGCTTCCCTGATCCGATTCTCACCCCCCACGACGAGGACGCCAGAGAACGGGAAAAAAAGACCCTGTACAAGAGCTTCCTGTTCGAGGACAAGGCACAGATCACCGGGCATCCCTATGTGAACGTGTACAACGGCAAAGATACAAGCCACAGAGAACGGATCTTTCTGGCCGTGTCCGACGACGGGGAAAGGTGGGAACGCTACGGCGACAGAGCAGTGCTGGATCTGGTGTCCGACGACCCGGAAGGCCATATCACCGGCGACCCCCAGATCGTGAAAATCGGTGATATTTACGTGATGTTCTTCTTCCACTTTACGGGAGCGAAGCCCGCCTATGACCCCTTCGCCGCCAGCCGGGATCTGATCCACTGGACGGTATGGGACGGAGAGCCCCTGATTGACGCCGTGGAAGAATGGGAAAACGTCCACGCCCATAAACCCTGGTTCCTGCGGTGGCAAGGGAAGAACTACCACTTCTACTGCGCCGTAAACCGCAACAACGAACGGTTCATTGCCCTGGCCTGTTCTGCTGAGTAGTGGAGCGAACCGGTGCAAGATAAGAAGTAAGAGATAAGAAGTAAGAAATAGAAACGGAAACCATAATTTTCCTACAGAATAGAGGTATTTCTTCTTTGTATCGGATACAGAAACAGTATGCAGTCTACTTCTTATCTCTTACATCTTACTTCTTACTTTGTACGGAGGTCCCCCGTGTCTTCTTTTCTTTCATCCAAATTTGCCGCTCTGGAGGCCTATGTTCCCGGAGAACAGCCCAGAGATAAGGCGTATATCAAACTCAATACAAACGAATCTCCCTATCCGCCGGCGCCCGGTGTGCTGGATGTGATTTCCAGAGAAGCTGTGGCTGACCTGCGGCTGTATTCTGACCCTACCTGCCTGGCCTGCCGGAAAGCCATTGCCGACCGGTACAGTGTGGGCGTGGAGAATGTGCTGGTGTCCAACGGCTCCGACGAGTGCCTGAATTTCCTGTTTATGGGATTCACCGAACCGGGGGCTGTGTTTGCAGACATCACCTATGGGTTCTATAAGGTGTTCGGCGACCTGCACGGAATCGAGTATACCGTGATTCCGCTGAACGAGGATTTCACCATTCCCGTGGAAAAGTTCTGTGCGGCAAAGGGAACCATTTTCATCGCCAACCCCAACGCCCCTACCGGCATCGCCCTGACGCTGGAGCAGATTGAACAGATTCTCCAGTCCGACCCGAACCGTCTGGTGGTGGTGGACGAGGCATACGTGGATTTCGGCGGGGAAACTGCCGTGCCGCTGACAGGGAAGTACAGCAACCTGGCCGTGGTGCAGACCTTCTCCAAGTCCCGTTCTCTCGCCGGCGCCAGACTGGGCTTTACCATCGCCCCGGCGGAAATCATCACCGCCATGGACACCCTGCGGTATTCCACCAACCCCTACAACGTGAACCGTCTGACTTTGCTGGCCGGACAGGCTGCCATGGAAGACGAGGACTATTTCCAGAAGAACCGTCATGCTATCATGGAAGCCCGTGCCTGGACGAAAGCAGCGCTGGAAGAAAGAGGCTTTGCCGTCACCGATTCCATGACCAACTTCCTCTTTGCCAGATCCGACAGAATCGACGGCGGGGAACTGTACACCATGCTGAAGGACAAGGGCGTTCTGGTGCGCCACTTCACTTCCGCCAGAATCTGCCAGTATAACCGGATCACCGTGGGTACCATGGAAGAGATGCAGACGCTGGTGGCAAAGATAGACGAAATTTTTGCAGAAAAGGGAGTGTGAGCCATGCGGAAAACCTCCATTGTCCGCAATACGGCGGAAACCAAAATCAACCTTGCCCTGTCTCTGGACGGCGGGGAAACCAGAATCAAAACCGGCTGCGGCTTTCTGGATCACATGCTGACCCTGTTCTCCCGCCACGGACATTTCGGCCTGATCCTGGCCTGTGACGGCGATACGGAAGTGGATTACCACCACACCACCGAGGACATCGGCATCGTGCTGGGACAGGCTTTCAGGGATACCCTGGGCGACATGCGGGGGATCCTGCGGTATGCCCACATCATCCTGCCCATGGACGAAGCGCTGATTCTGGCGGCCGTGGACATCTCCGGCAGGGCGCACCTGTCCTATGACGCACAGATTCCCGCCGCAAAAGTGGGGGATTTCGATACGGAACTGGTGAAGGAATTCTTCCTGGGATTTGTCCGCTCTGCCGGTCTGACCCTGCACATCCGCCAGATGGCCGGGGAAAACACCCACCACATCATCGAGGGAATGTTCAAGGCATTCGGCCGGATCATGGATGAAGCCACCCGGATCGACGAAGCCCACAAAAACGAAATCCCGTCCACCAAGGGCGTATTATAAATAAGATATAAGAGGTAAGAAATAAGAATTACCGACGGTGGCTGTACGGCTGCGTTAAGGGATGAACCCTCTTTGGTATATTTCTTACTTCTGATTTCTTACTTCTTACTTTGAAACGGAGTTTCATTATGATTGCAATCATTGATTACGGTGTTGGAAATATTTTTTCCCTGTGCAGCTCCTTTGGGGCTATCGGGGAAGAGGCAGTGCTGACCGGGGATGCGGCGGTGGTGCGCAGTGCGGATAAGCTGATTCTGCCGGGGGTAGGGGCCTTCGGGGATGCGGCGGAAAAACTGCGCTCCTGCGGTCTGTGGGACGTGATTCTGGAAGAAGCTGCAAAAGGAAAGCCGCTTCTGGGGATCTGTCTGGGGATGCAGCTGCTGTTTGAAGAAAGCCATGAATACGGAGTACACAAGGGTCTGGGGCTGATTCCCGGCCGGGTAGTGCCCATTGCCCCGGAAGTACCGGAAGGCACCAAGATCCCCCACATCGGCTGGAACGGTCTGCACTTCCCGAAAGATCGTCCGGTATCCCCCCTGTTTGACGGGCTGATGGAAGAAGACTGTGTGTATTTCGTCCACTCCTACTATGCCAGCGGATGCGAAGCGGACACCATCGCCACCACGGAATACTTCACGGAGCTGACCGCCGCCGTGTCCAAGGGGAATGTGTACGGTACGCAGTTCCACCCGGAAAAGAGCGGAGATGTAGGTCTTAGAATCCTGAAAAACTTCGCACAGATGTAATAAATAAGAAACATTTTTCTGAAAAAAACGTCATATCCTGTAAGAACCATATACAGTATGCCTGTACAGGAGGGATTCCTATGAAACGAACGGTATTTTTTCTCAGCATATTCCTTACTCTCATGCTGCTGTGCGTTCCGGCGTCGGCATACGAACTGTGTGAGGTACACGGATTCGACTACCACTCCTTTGACGGCGAACTGATCGACTATGTGGGGAATGACGCTTTCATGGACTGGATAGAAGCCAATGATTCCGTACCCGGTGAAAACGGCTGTCCGTACGGCGGCAACATATACCGGTTCCTCCACGAATTCGGCATCCCACAGGCGGTATTTGAAAACCAGCTGTACAGCTGGAGCTTCTGGCAGACGGATTATCCGGTGGAGCTGCTGTACGGATCCGATGCGGAAACGGTGGACAGGTACTACCGGGATTTTGCAGAGCGGGAAGACTATCTGGAAAAGAAGATTTCCCATATGGAGATCCGGCATAACCTGTTCTGGCTGGCGGAGGAAACGGAAGCATACCGTCCGTTCTATGAGAAGTATCTGGTGGACAACCGGGTACAGCCATACAGCATTGCCGATTTTGTCCGAGTCACCGGCATCGCAAAGGAGGAGCTGCAGGCGCTCATGGAATCCTGGAAAACCGTGGAGTATCCCGGATATACGAAAGTACGAAACTGTTTCCGGTGGGATTTCGATCTGCTGTACGAACTGGCAGCCATGCCGGAGCAGACCACGCCCCTCGGCAAAATCAATGAAGATCTGCTGTTCTGCGGTCAGCCAATGATCGAGGAAGCGGCAGATACTGCGCCGCAGACGGGAGACGGATATATCCTTCCGGCGGCTGCAGGGATTCTGTCCGTCATTTTTATGGGAGTATGCGCTCCCGCAAAACGAAAAAGGAGAACATAATTGTATGCATATTTTCCCGGCAATTGACCTGTGCGGCGGGCAGGTAGTCCGTCTGTACAAGGGGGACTATACAAAGAAAACCGTCTATTCCGACGACCCCGCTGCCTTTGCCAGAGCCTTTTATGACGCCGGTGCCCAGTATCTCCATCTGGTGGATCTGGACGGTGCCAAGGCGGGCAAGGCCGTGAATCTGGATCTGATCGCTTCCGTCATCCGCCAGAGCAGTCTGCAGGTGGAAGTGGGCGGCGGGATCCGTGACGAGGAAACCATCCGCCAGTATATCGACATCGGCGTACTCCGGGTGATCCTCGGTACCGCTGCCCTGAAAGACCGCCCCTTCCTGACCCGGATGGTGGAAAAATACGGTGACAAAATCGCAGTGGGCGTGGATATCCGGGACGGTATGGTGGCCACCCACGGCTGGACAGAAACTTCCACAGTACCCTGCATGGAATTCTGTCACTGGCTGGAATCCATCGGCGTGGACACCATCATCTGCACCGACATCTCCAAGGACGGCGCCATGTCCGGTACCAACCTGGGTCTGTATCACGATATGGTGCAGCAGCTGAAACTGAACATCACGGCATCCGGCGGCGTGTCTTCTCTGGCAGACGTACGGGCTCTGGCAAAGGACAACCTGTACGGCGCCATCCTGGGCAAGGCTCTGTATACCGGCGACGTGGATCTGAAGGACGCTCTGGCGGCAGCAAAGGAATTTTCCATATAATTATAACTATAAAGCCGATTACAAAACTCCGAAAAACGAAATCAAGCACTCGAAAACCGGCTATGGCGGGCAGGGTAGTGGTCCCTGACCGCTCGCTCCACTATTTCTCGTGCTTTGCTATTTCTATATAAAGTGGCACACGGAATTGCAGTTACTATATCCAGATCCACCCATTTTAAAAGTTTTTTGCTCACCCAGCTTGCTGGGTGGGGCTTTATTTCAAAAAGCGACCGTTCCCCTTTTACTGGCATTTGAAATATAATTCAACGAAAGGATGCGGCAGCGTGTCTCATACGGAACCGGAGGCCGCACAGCATATGATAACCAAACGAATCATCCCCTGCCTGGATGTGAAAAACGGCAGAGTGGTCAAGGGCGTCAATTTCGAGGGACTGGCCGATGTGTCCTCCCCCGTGAGCCTGGCCAAGTATTACAGCGATCATGGAGCAGATGAGCTGGTGTTCTACGACATCACCGCTTCCGCCGAAGGACGGGCCCTGTTCAGCGACATCCTGACCGAAGTGGCCAGAACCGTGTATATTCCCCTGACCGTGGGCGGCGGCATCAACACCGTGGCGGATTTCGACCGGGTGCTGAAATGCGGTGCCGATAAGGTCAGCGTCAACTCCGGCGCCATCGCCAACCCCGGCCTCATTGCGGAAGCCGCCCGGAAATACGGCAACCAGTGCGTGGTGCTCTCCTGTGACATCAAAAGAGTGGACGGCGGCTTCCGTCTGTTTGCCAAGGGCGGCAGAGTGGACACGGGACTGGACGCCATCGAATGGATCAAACAGGGCGAAGCAAACGGCGCAGGGGAGATCGTAGTCAACTCCATCGACACCGACGGCGTAAAGAAAGGCTTTGATATCGAAATGCTGAAAGCCGTGTCCGATGTGGTCTCCGTCCCGGTCATTGCATCCGGCGGCGCAGGCTGTATGCAGGACTTTGTGGATCTGTTCCGTGCCATTCCCACCATGGACGCCGGGCTTGCCGCTTCCATCTTCCACTTCGGTGAGGTGGAAATTGCCGACCTGAAAAAACTGCTGGCAGAAAACGGCATTCCCGCAAGACAAGTGAGAAATATACAGTAAAAAATGCAGAAGGAGTAAAGCCAATATGCTTACCATAAACGACCTGAAATTCGACGAAAAGGGCCTGATTCCCGCTATCGTGACCGACTACGAATCCGGGAAAGTGCTGACACTGGCCTATATGAATAAAGAAAGCCTGCAGATTTCGCTGGACGAAAAAATGACCTGCTTCTGGTCCCGGTCCAGAAAAGAGCTGTGGAGAAAAGGAGAGACCTCCGGGAACCGGCAGCATATCACCAAAATCGTTGCCGACTGCGACAGAGATGCCCTGACCGTGTATGTACGGAAAGACGGGCCGGCCTGCCATCTGGGCAACGACTCCTGCTTCGTGGACGAGCTGTTCATCAATGCAGAAGAAGCGGAAGCCTTCAGCCTGGAAGGTCTGTACGGACTGCTGGAAGGCAGAAAGGCCGAAATGCCGGAAGGTTCCTATACCACCTACCTGTTCCAGAAGGGGCTGGATAAGATCCTGAAGAAGGTGGGCGAGGAATCCACCGAAGTCATCATCGCCGGGAAGGCCGAAGACAAAGCCGAAACCATCTACGAAATCGCCGACCTTGCATACCATGTGATGGTGCTGATGGTGGAAATGGGGATCTCTCTGGACGAAGTGCGGGCAGAACTGGCCTCCCGTCATGTCATCGACCATAAGGTGAAGCAGGAAAAGATGGGCGGGGAAGCCAAGTAAGAGGAGACAACGATGGATCTGATCATTTTTGGCGGACAGAGCAATATGGAGGGACAGACCTCCCATGTGCCGGAAGATCTGCGTCCTGTGCCGGGGGCCATGGAATATAAGCTGAAAAGCCACGCCTACGCACCGCTGCAGCATCCCGTAGGGGAGGATTTTGAACCGTATCTGGGCGGCGCATGCTATGGGCTGGGCAATATGGTGCCGGACTTTGTGGACGTGTACCGGAAATACCGGAAGGTGCTGGTGGGGGCAGTGCATGCGGCACAGGGCGCTACCAATATCGATCAGTGGTCACCGGACGGGCCGATTTACCAGAAGGCCAAGGAAAAAATCGACGACTGCCTGAAATGTTACCCGCCGGAACCCATTGAACACCGGTACTATGTGTGGCTGCAGGGGGAATCCGACGCCATCCGGGAGCTGCCAGAGGATGTGTATCTGGAAAAGCTCATTGCCTATAAGAATTCCCTGAAGGCTGACTTCGGCATCGAAAAGTTCGGCATCATCCGGGTGGGATATTTCTGCTATGACACCCCCTGGAAGGATGAGGCTATCATGCGTGCACAGGAACGGGCCTGCCAGATCGATGAGGACTTCCTGATGCTCACCAGAATCACCGCCAAGCTGTCCTACGACAAGCGGTACCTGAACCCCCAGGCATCCGGTCACTTCGACAATGCCGGACTGGCCGTGATCGCCGCAGAAGCCGCCCGGACGCTGGCGATGCATGTGATGGGACTGGAAGCATAAATAAGAAGTAAGAAATCAGAGATAAGAAATAGTCAGGAAATACAGAAACGGTTTACAGTGGGAAGGAACGTGATTTTCCTTCGGCTGTAAACCGTTTTTTGTGTGTTTCGGGTATCTCTTATTTCTGATTTGCCTTGTTTACCCACTGTTTTTCATAGTCCGCTATTTCGGCACAGGGGTAGTCGGGGCAGTCTCTGCAACGGTCGATGTTCCTGTCCTGACAGCATTTCCGGAAGGGACAGGCAAGACAGGCTTCCATCACCGTATCCGAATGCCCGCCCAGACAGACCAGCTTTTCCGCCGGTATTTCCAGATGCAGCACGTCCCGGTAGAATGCCTGTGCCTTGTCCCGGTATGCTGCCGCCCTGACAGAATCTTCCGTTACCGTCGCCAGATACACCAGACACCGCCCACAGTCATGCCCGCAGAAACAGACACCGCCGCAGATATTTTGTTTTTCCGTCCGCAATGCAGTCCCTCCCCGGTATCCGGCCGAACCATATACTTCTTACTTCTGACCTCTTACTTCTTACTTTTCCATCACCAGCATCGTCTTCACATTCTTCCCGGCATAGGCATCCTCAAAGGCACGGTTCACGTCTTCCACGGCATAGCCGGTGCCCAGAGCCAGAATCCGCTGGTGCAGTTCGGGATGGTCGGACAGGAATGCCAGATAATCCCGGACATCTACCATGGAATACTGGGAGGAACCGAGGATCTGCAGGGCCTTGAAGGTGATGAGCTGGGGAGAGATGGCGATGTCGCCGTGGTTGGAATACTGCCCGGGAATCAGGTATACCCCGCGGTTCCGCAGCAGATTCAGCCCTACCGGCACAGCAGAGGGCGCACCGGAGGCTTCATATACCAGATCCACCCCCAGACCGCCGGTGGCTTCCAGCAGTTCCGCTGTCATGGCATCCACTGCATTTTCTTCGTTCAGCCGGAATACCTTCTTTACCCCGAAGGTCAGGGCCAGGGCATCTCTGTCGGGGTTCTTCCCGGTGGATACGGCGTACACGTTTTCCACGCCCACAGCGCAGAGCCACATGGCCGCAAACATCCCCACGGGGCCCAGTCCCTGCACCACGGCAGTCTTCATGGCCGGAATATCAATGTTCGCCCGCTTTGCCAGAGAGAAGGCGTGGAGTGCGGTGGGGCCGGGGCAGGCAAAGGTGCAGACCATCCGGGGATCCAGTCCTTCCGGGATCTTCAGCAGGTTGGCAAGGGGGGTGTAGTTCACTTCCGCATACCCGCCGAACAGGTAGGGCGCATGATCCACATGGTCTTCGTTGGTGCACTGCATCCGGACACAGTTGGCGTCGTCCCCGGCCAGGCACAGGGGGCATTCCCCGCAGGGCACCGCAATGTCCGCGATGACGTTGTCCCCGATTTTCAGCCCGTATTCTGCCGCTTCCGCCGGGTCACAGTCGAACAGCTGTCCCACGAATTCATGGCCGATGATGGTTTCGGGATCCCCTCCCAGCCGTCCGCTGTGGATGTGCAGGTCGGTACCGCAGACCCCGCTGGCCAGCAGTCTGGATGCCCCATATCCCTTCGGCGGTGTGGTGACGGGATATTCTCTCACTTCAAAGGGGACGTTATGCCCCATAAATACAGCGCATTTTGCCGTTTTCTGCATGGCAGTTGTTACCTCGTATCTCTGATTTTGGATTTCTTATCGGATTTCCGCATGTTCCGTACGGTGCAGAATGTCTTCCTGTACGTCTCTGGCAAGACTGGTGAAGTATGCACTGAACCCGGACACACGGACGATCAGCCCGCCGTAGTTTTCCGGATGCGCCATGGCGTCTTTCAGCACGTCCCGGGAAACACAGTTGATCTGTACTTCCTGCCCGCCCCGGCTGAAATATACTTGAATGGCCGCTGTCAGTGCCGCACGCTTCACCGGATCGGTCAGCATGTCGGGGGTGTACTTCTGGTTCACTACAGTGCCGCAGGAGACAAGACGATAGTCCGGCTTGCACAGGGACAGGAATGCCGCCGTGGGGCCGTTTTTATCCACGCCGTAGGTGGGAGAAGCTGCATCGGACAGGGGTACGCCGGAGAGACGTCCGTCCGGGGTGGCGCCGGTGATGTGGCCTGCGGATACGCTCTGGGTGTTGCTGGCGATGGCGGTATAGAACACGCCGCCGTCCCGGGTACGGTACTGACCGAAAATCCTGTCCAGATATTCCACATACCAGACCGCATACTTGTCCACAAAGTCATCGTTGTTGCCGTACTTGGGCGCACTCTGCAGACGGGCCCGGAGGGTTTCGTATCCCTCGAAATTGGCGGCCAGCGCATCCCGCAGCTCCGTCAGGGTGCATGTACGGTCGTTGTATACCACCTTTTCCACGGCGGCGAGAGAGTCCGCTATGGTACCGATGCCCATGCAGCCTGCTCCGTGTACGGAAGGATATCTTGCCCCGCCGCAGTTGATGTCCATACCCCGTGCAATGCAGTCGTCGCAGAACAGGGACATGAAGGGCTGGGCGTAGTGGCGGTAGTTGTATCGTCCGTTTTCGTTGTTGAAGATGGTCACGTATTCCGCAGCGGCAAAGGCGATCTGTTTCTCAAAGGCACCCAGGAAGTCTTCCATGGTTTCCAGCTCTTCCAGCGCACCGGTGTCCAGACCCAGATAGTTCTGATCCAGCGCAGAGGTACCGCGGTAGAACACTGCTTCCAGGAACTGCGGTACATTGAACCGGCCGTCCGACCATGCGGGCTGTTTCCCGGGGATGAAGTTTTCGATGCAACCCACAAAGCAGTAGTCTCTGGAATCTTCAGGGGAATACCCATGTCTCTGCAGGGCGGGAATGTTCACCCGGTCATTCATCAGGGCAGGGTAGCCAAGGCCGGTGCCGATGACCTGCAGGCATTCGTCCAGGAACCGGTCGGGCATGCCTTCGTGGAGACGGGCAGACAGGTTGGGGCCGGGGACATAGCAGTCCCGGACGGCATGGAGAATTGCATAGGACAGCTCGTTGATCCCTTCTTCTCCAGCCGGGGTGACGCCGCCGATGCAGATGTTCACCGTGTCGCCGAAGCCGTATTCCACAATCTTGATGAAGGCGCAGGCAATCAGGTCTTCCGCTTCTTCCGTGGTCAGGATACCGGCTTCGATGTCGTGCTTGTAGTAGGGATAGAGATACTGATCCATCCGTCCCAGCGCCATGGCGTATTTGTTCTGGAACAGGAAGGAAAGATGTACCAGCCATACCAGATTCAGCGCCTGCCGGAGAGTAACCGGTTTTTCCCAGGCGGCATACGCCAGATCGGCGGCAAGGGCGGTCAGTTCTTTCCGGCAGTCGGGATTGTCTGTTCTGGCAGCAGCTTCCAGTGCGGCTTCGCTGTGGCGGCGGACAAAGGTGGAGAACCCGGTTAGCACTTCCTTCTGTGCCGTGAGAAATTCCACCTTATCCGCCTCTTCCCGGTGCACCAGCAGGGATTCGTCGATCCGGGCCATGGTGCCGCAGATGCCTTCTCTGAGGAAGCGGTCGTACCCGGGGGCAAAGTGGTCGGAGTTGGTCCAGAACCCAAGCTGCCCGTAGGAACCGCAGATGGCACGGGCACGGTTCAGCTCCAGCTGGTTATACCCGGCGATAAAGTTCCCGTGGCGGGATCCGGCAATCCGGTCGCATTCGTATACGTAGACGGGGAAGGTTTCAAACCATGCCCGCTGTGCCAGTGCACCGGCTGTGAGGGGAGACTTGCCGTAGTGTTCCCGGTAGGCTCTGTACCGGATCAGCTCAGTGTGGCAGTAGTCCCCGGCAGGACGGTGGGACTGGGCTTCTTTCAGCAGAGGAAGATGTTTCATACAGGTACCTCCTTTGGGGAGAAGTAGTTTTTCAGTATAGTACCAGTATAGCAGGATTTTGCGTGTTTGTCTATATAAAATTCGGATAAATCTGGACAAATCTGCGATTTCTTTGCAGAGAACCCTTGCAATTGCAAAGGAAATCTGTTATATTGTATACAAAGAAATGCAGGAAAGGGGTGCGGAAATGGGCGAATTTCAACTATATTTTCATTCCATGCCCCGGATCCATCTGGCGCACAGATTCGGTACCCACCGGTACGATATGCACTTTCCCGCCATGGCGGAGCGGGTGGAGATCACCTGTATCCTGCAGGGGGGATGCCGGATCCTTTTTGAGGACACCGGCGGGCGGGTATCTGTTCCCGGCAACAGTGTGATCTGCACTCTGTTTGAGCATCCCCGGCACCATTTCTGTCAGGAATATCATGAACATATCACAGTAGCGTTCGGGGCGGAATACTCCCATGTGCAGAGCGGCGGTCTGATTCTGCCGGAGGTGCTGTCTTTCGGGGAAGAAGAAAACCCCATTCTGCCGCTGATGGAACAACTGGTGATGCAGTATACCATGGACAGCCATGCGCCGCAGAATCCGGGTCTGCTGTGGGAAATTCTGGGAAAACTGTCTGTTCTGTATCTGACGGGACAGCAGAGAGAGCAGACCATGGGGCAGATGTGGTACGTGAAAAAGGCACAGGCCTTCATTGCCGCCAATATTGCCATGCCGCTGCGGGTCACCGATGTGGCGGCGCATCTGCACATTTCGCCGGGATACCTGAGCCATCTGTTCACGGAGATTGTCGGACAGACGGTGGTGGAGTACATCAACACGGTACGGATCCGGCAAATCGAGGAACTGGTGCTGAATGCAGGACTGGATGTCCGTCAGGCAGGTATGCAGGTGGGGATGAACGACCCGAACTATGTCAGTCGCCTGTTCCGGAAGGTCAGGGGCTACAGCATTTCGGAACTGCGCAAAACCATCATCCGGAAACCGGATCTGCCGGAATAGAGAAAACGCCGACAACATATCAATTTACATATATAAAGGAGAACCGCATATGAAACGTATTCCTGCACTGCCCCTCGCCCTGCTGCTGCTCCTGACCTCCTGCGGCAGTACCGTGGAAGTGGAAGAAGCCGCCGCCGACACAACCCCCGTTCAGACAGAGACTGTCGAAACCGAACGGATCCCCGCCCTGCCGGAGGATCTGACCTTTGACGGCACGGACTTCAACCTGCTGTCCAGCTACTACAACGACTACTGCAAGATCACGAAAGAAGAAGCTACCGGGGAAGTGCTGAACGATGCCATCTACGATATGGAAATCCGCACCGAAGAACGGCTGGGTGTGAACATCCTCGAGGACCAGCGGGAATACAACGAAGCCATCCGGCTCTCCGAATCTCTGGTGGCCGCCGGGGACGATACCTACGCCGCCATGAACCAGCTGGACCGGTTCTCCATTGATCTGATGGTCAAGGGATACCTGCGCCCGCTGGAAGACGCCGAACATCTGGATCTGACCGCTCCCTGGTGGCATCCGGACGTAACGGAAGAAATGTCTCTGGGCGGCAATACCTTCTATGCGGCCTCCGCTTCCAATATCCTGATGTATGTGGACACCTCCGCCATCTATATCAATACCGCTATGGCAAAGAATCTGGGTGTGTCCGTGGACGACATTTATGATGCGGTCAGAGAGGGTACATGGACGCAGGATCAGATGATGGAATACGCCGCTCTGGCCAAGGCCGACCTGAACGGGGACGGGGAAATGACCAGAGACGACCAGTGGGGGATGATGTGCTTCGACGAAAACATTCTGGGAACATCCCTCATCACCGCCGGCGGTCGGAAATCCCTGGACAAGGACGCAGACGACAACCTGACTCTGCTGTGGAATGACGAACAGTATGTGAACCTGCTGGAAAACGCATACAATATTTTCCACCATGATGCTGTGCTGACGGAAAAGACTGCCTCCCAGTTCCGCCACAAGGCAACGGAATTTGCGGAAGGCCGGTCGCTGTTCATGCACGGGTTCTTCATGGCGGTGGATCAGCTGGAAGAAATGGAAGACGACTACACCATCGTGCCCATCCCCAAGTTTGACGCTGCACAGGACCGGTACATCTGCGCCAACTACGACGTAATGACCTATATTATGCCCAAGTTTGTTTCCGATACAGAGCTGTTCGGTGCCGTGCTGGAATGGCTGTCCTACGAAGGCAGTGCACAGGTAACCGATGCCTATATCGAAACCACCATGAAGTATAAGGCCGCCCGGGACGAAACCATGGCGGAGATGGTGCAGATGTGTCTGGACGCTTCCATGATCGATATCGGCGGGATGTACTGCTACAACTGGTGCAGCTATGATATGCTGTATTTCAACGTGATCTGCGGGGGGGCCCTGAACTTTGCTTCCTACGCCGCCGCACAGGACAAGGCCATCGGAACCCGGCTTGCGGAAATTGCGAAGGCTGTGGAAAACGTGCAGTAAACCCCATGATTTTTACCACACAGAACGGCAGGAACGCTCTCCCTGTCGTTCTTTTTGTCTATTGACTTCCCTGCGGATTTCTGGTACAATGGTCATACTTTATGAACATAAGATAGAAGGAGATTTGTATGAAAAAGACCCGTATTGCCTGTCTGCTGCTGACACTGCTGATGGCGTCGTCCATGGCATCCTGCGGCGGGACGACTGCAGAAACCACAGGAGAAACCGAAGCGGACACCACAGCCACGGATACCGAAACCATGCCGGAAACCGATTCACTGGAGGCCCGTCTTTCTGTGCCGGATGATCTGGGGGAAAAGGACTTCGGCGGAGAAACCTACCGTGCCATGATTCAGGAACGCTGGATCGGATATCATGATGCGGAAGAACTGACCGGGGATGTTCTGAACGATGCCATTTACACCAGAAATGCAAATGTGGAAGAACGGTTCAATGTGGAGCTGGTTCTGCAGGGAATGGCACATGAAGATCAGGCACAGGGACTGAAAAACTGTGTGATCTCCGGGAATGATGAATTTGACCTGTTTTTAGGAGGGGCTGTGGCCTCCGGGGATCTGGCCGTTCAGGGACTTTTCCGGAATATGCATGAACTGGATATCGATTTTTCCAAACCATGGTATCCTTCCGATGCTGTGAATAACCTGACAGTCAATGGAAGAATGTATCTGACTGCCAGTGACATCTGTCTTTCTCTGGCACACAATACATACTGTTATTACTTCAACAAGGATCTGGTGACCAATTACAGTCTGGAAGATCCGTACACAGTGGTATCCGAAGGCAGATGGACGATCGATTACCTGCAGAAAAATATTGCGGAAATCTATGTGGATACCAACGGGGACGGTGCGGCAGCCAATGATGACCTGTATGGATTCGCAACCGAAAAGGTCAACTCCCTGCCTGCGTACTACTATGCGTTTGAAATTGATACGGTGGAGCTGACCAAAGATGGCGTAAATATTCTTCTGGATAAGGTGGAAAAGAATATTGACGCTGTGGAAAAACTGCGTACACTGCTGTATGGCAGCAAGGGTACGTACAACTATACAGGTGCGGATGCAATGGGCAGCGGCGGCGATCTGTTTGTCCGGCAGCAGGCAATTTTTGCTGTATCCAAGCTGGGAGATTCGGCAGGCTGGTTCCGGGAAAGCTGCGAATTTGACTATGGCATCATTCCGTATCCCAAGTATACTGAGGAACAGGAATGCTATTATACCGTATCTGGCGGTTCTATCAATATGGCCGGTGTTCCGCTGACTGTGGTGAGGGAGGAGATGGCGGCAACTGTGTTTGCGTCTCTGGCTGCCGAATCCTGGAAGGTACTGATTCCCCAGTATTATGATGTGGTGCTGAAATATAAAGGCGCCCGGGATGAAATCTCCACCAGAATGGTTGACCTGATCCTGGACGGCCGGAACCTGGACTTCGAGTTCGTCTACGACGGCTTCAAGGGATATATGTATGATATGAGCGATATTTTCAAGGGCGGCACCACCGTTCCTGCCTATGTTGCTTCTACCCAGAAGGCCGTGACCACCTATTATGAAGGCATCCGGAAGCTCTTCTACGAAGATTGAGAGGAATCCATGTCTATTGAAAAAGTAAAAACCTATTTCCGCACCAGAGGAATGGAAGACCGGGTGCTGGAATTTACCGTATCCAGTGCCACGGTGGAGCTGGCGGCCATTGCGCTGGGGTGTGAAGAATGCCGCATCGCCAAGACCCTGTCCTTCCATGTGGGGGAACGGGTGGTTCTGGTGGTGATGGCCGGGGACACCAAAATCGACAACCAGAAGTACAAGGCACAGTTCGGCACCAAGGCAAAGATGCTGGAATACGAAGAAGCTCCCGCACTCATCGGCCATGCGGTAGGGGGCGTATGTCCCTTTGCGGTGAACGATGGGGTGGAGGTATATCTGGACGAATCGCTGAAGCGGTTTGAAACGGTATTCCCCGCCTGCGGAAGCGCAAACAGTGCCATTGAAATGACCATGGCAGAACTGGAAGAACATTCCGGTTCCCTGGGATGGGTGGATGTTGCGAAGCTGAAATAAGCGGTGGCAGATGGAAACAGAGTATGTACCGGTTCACATGTTCCGTGGGTACTCTGTTTTTTTATTTTTCCTATTGACAAAATGGTATAGAGTAATTATAATATAATTATGGACGTATTGCAATTTGAGTGGGATGAAAATAAGAATACCATCAATAAAACGAAGCACAAGGTTTCATTTGAAGAAGCCAGAAGTGTATTTCAGGATGAGAATGCGCTTCTGATTGATGACCCGGATCATTCCGTATATGAAGAGAGGTTTATTATTCTCGGGATGAGTGAGAAATCCAATCTGCTGGTGGTTTGTCATTGTTATCGGCAATCTGAAACCGTAATCCGCATCATTTCTGCCCGGCCTGCAACCAGACGGGAAGGAAAACAATACTATGAATTTATGTAAGGAGGGGCATATGAGAGACGAATATGATTTTTCGGGAGCCAGAAAGAACCCGTATGTAAAAAAAGAAAAACAGCAGATCACCATCAATCTTGACAGTGATGTGATTGTATATTTTAAGGAAACAGCAGCCAAAGCCGGGATTCCGTATCAGACGCTGATCAATCTGTATCTGGCCGATTGTGCCGCCAGGAATCTGCAGCCGAATATCACGTGGCAGTGAATGAAAAAAGTACAGAGTATGTACCGGGAAAGCAGGTGCATACTCTGTTTTTCTGTCTATATACCAACTCCGTCCAGTCCCCCGTCCAGAATCCGGTATACCACATCCGCCCGGGCGGCAAGGGTCATGTCGTGGGTCACCATCACCACTGTCTGGTTGTGCTCCTCCCGCATCAGGGACAGCAGATCCATCAGTTCTGTGGCATGCCGGGAGTCCAGATTTCCCGTGGGTTCGTCCGCGAACAGGATCCGGGGGCGGTGGATCAGGGCTCTGGCCATGGCGACCCGCTGCTGTTCTCCGCCGGACATTTCCGAGGGCAGATGGTGGAGCCGGTTTCCCAGTTCCAGAATGTCCACCAGCCGGTTGAACCAGTCCCTGTCGAAGTACGCCCCGCCGTAGATGCAGGGGATCAGAATATTTTCCATGGCCGTCATCACCGGCAGCAGCTCGTAATTCTGGTACACAAACCCGAACTGCTTTCCCCGGAAGGCGGTCAGCTGTTTTTCCGTCATGGCGTACAGGTTCTGTTCCCGTCCGTCGTCTGTCCGCACCCATACCTCTCCCCCGGAAGGCTCGTCCAGTCCTCCCAGAATGTGCAGCAGGGTGGATTTGCCGCTGCCGGAGGGGCCGATGATGGCGGACAGCCGGGCATAGGGGAAGGACAGGTTCAGCCGGTTTACCGCATACACGGTGTTCTCCCCCTGCCGGTAGGTTTTCATGAGATTTTTCGTCTGCAGTACTGTAATCTGTGACATACATGTTCTCCTTTCCCGTTCATTCCGTTCCCTGCAGGTCTGCAAGTATCCCCCGCCGCAGCATCCGCTGTACCGGAATCAGCATTACAAGCTGCCCGAGGAACAGATTTCCCGTTTCCAGTACCAGTGCCACCGCCCCGGAAAGCAGCAGGGGGAACTGATAGGCATCAGACAGCAGAAATTCGATCATGGGCGTGCTGTTGAATACCCATCCCGGCAGCAGATAGGGCAGTGCAAACAGAAAGGCAAACAGCCCCACTGTGATCCCCATACCGGACAGTGTGGTGCAGAGCTGGATCCGCCGGAGTTTTCGCCGGATGGTGCTGTCCGTGGTGCCGCACTGCCGCAGGATGGCAAGCTCCCGTTTCTGCTGCCGGACTTCCCCGAAAGCGGCCAGGATCATGAGCAGCAGCCATGCCCCGTACAGATAGAGTCCATACAACAGTTCGATCATTCCCCCGGTACGCACCGTCAGTGTTACAACCATGTATCCGCACACCCCCATCAGGAGAGAATCCGTAAACGCATGGTACAGCCGTCTTTTCCGTTCTCTCCGGAACTGCACGTTCACCATGTACCCCACCGGATCCCGCCGGTTCAGTGCCTGCCATGCGGACATCTGCACATCCGGGATATTTTCCACAGGAACACGGCGCAGCAGGGCAGAAGGATGGGCGGAAAGCAGACGCCGGGTCAGCAGATAGAGCAGTACACAGGTGAACACCAGTACATACAGGCATACCGTCACCAGATTCCCCACCGGCAGACCGAACCGGTACCGGATGCCCTGTTCCGCCAGTGTCCGGTTGACAGCGTCCATGTACATCCCCGCAATCCCAGATACGGACAGCAGAACCGGCGGCAGGGCCAGCAGAACAAGCAGCAGTGCCGAAGCATACAGGGAGCCGTACAGGGTTTTCTTTCCACAGCCGGATGCTTTCAGAATGCCGTATTCCCCCGGATGGTCTTCCAGATTGTCCCGCAGATGCCCGGCCATGGCAAAGGAAGCGGCCAGAATGGTGGGCAGCAGCAGGAAGAAAAAGGAAGGATCGTCCATGTATTCCCGGTTCAGCAGATCCAGCAGGGGATAGTTGATGTAGTCCCGGTAAATGATCCGGCGGGTCTGTCCCGGATGCAGGGTCTGGAAAAAGGGATCCCCTTCGATGCCCGGGCGCAGATGCAGCTGGCTGTGGAGCCGGTCGATGACCTGTGCGACGGCAAGATCCGAGGGATGGGTGGTGGTGAAGTACAGGTCATAGGTGATCTCCCCACCGGCGGCAGACAGGATTTCTTTGGCCATATCCTGTGTCACAAAAGCATACGGCAGATTTTGGTCATTGCATGATCCGGTCTCCGTCACCGTCAGCGAACGGGTTATGGC
This sequence comes from Clostridia bacterium, assembly GCA_017415325.1. Classification (GTDB taxonomy): domain Bacteria; phylum Bacillota; class Clostridia; order Oscillospirales; family CAG-272; genus UMGS1696. Next base: position 3,566 of record JAFQGY010000316.1, on the reverse strand, counting down.
GTCTCCCGCTTTCTCCCCTCTGCTGTTCTGCCCGTGAAAGAAACAGCTCCGTTCTGTCCCCGGTATGTAATAGGAATCGGATTCCACAATCCGGGACGGCAGCAGGATCTCCCATGTACCGGGAGCCGTGTCTATGGCATACCAGTCTGCTGTTTCCTCCGACAGTACCGCCAGCGACAGAATCCCTTCTTCCGTTTCCACATCCTCCATCCGGGCATACACCGGCACCGTCAGAAATTCCCCCTCCCATGTGTCCCGCAGTTCCAGAAACGCCAGATACTGTTCTCTGTTCAGCCGGTATACCACACCATAATGGGTCCCGGTTCCCGACTCTGTCACAGCGGCAATATGTCCGCTTTCCGACAGAATCAGCGAAAGGGTCAGCATGGACAGCAGACAGAACAGCACCGCTGCACCGGAAAGCACCGTGACCGGTCTGTGCCGCAGCTGCCGCAGGGGATAGAACCATACAGCGGATGATGGCAGAATGGGTTTGCGGTCTGGCATATTTTTCACCTCCGAAATACTACATTTGACTGTATGTACAGTATACTACAGATTGGAACTGGAGTCAATAGATATTTGACAAAAAAAGAGCAAACATGAAAATTGATCCTGTCAAAATTCTTTCAAAAAGATTCGTCAAACCGGGAACAAAATCATCACTTCTGTCGTCAAACTGAAAAATTCCTCCGGGAGGCAATACCATGCAGCTGGAAAAAGTCCGTTCTTACCCGATTCCGAGATACCCGACCGCCGTGCAGTTCCACGAAACAGAGAAAATCACCCGATATATGCCCAGACGATGGCGGGGCAGACGACTGGTGGGACAGGTGCTTCTGTTCACCGCTATAACCGGACTGTGTTCCTGCAGCATCCGGGATACGGCAGAGACGACGGAGGGTACTGTGCAAGCTGCAGTGGAACCCGATACGGGAAGTGAAAAGACGCCCTGGTACCTGCAGATTTTTCGGGGAGACGGGCAGACAGAACCGGAACAGCCGGGAGAACGTCCGCTTGCGGTACCGCTGTTTGTCCACGGGGAGGGCAGAGGCAGTTTCGGCTGTGAAAGTGTGCTGCCGCCGGTGTATCTGTCGGAGGACGAGGCCGCCCAGGTGATCCGGGAGACCGCCATGGAATACGGCGTGGATTTCTCCGGAAAAAAGACTGTGGAATCGAAAAAACTCCCCTACACCAATGTATACGGGGACGACATGAACAAAACCTACAGGGGGGAGCTGCAGCTGGACGGCTACGACGTGGATCTGGGCATCGGCTTTGAGTATGTGAGCCAGAAGGATGTCAGCACATGGCACAGGGATACGGGTATGATGTCCACGGTGGAGACCTTTGATATGAAGGGAACTGCCGAAAAGCTGACCGACGTCCTCACCGACACCGCCATATTCTATGACCCCGGCATCGACTACAGTGCCATGCCCGACTGGCAGAGCGAAGAGGACTGGAACAGGGCCGTGGAAGAGTACCATACCCTGCAGAAGGAACGGATGCTGGCGGATCTGCGTGCGCAGGTGGTGGATTTTCTGGAATGGCTGGCGGGGCAGGGCGTTATATAAGGTAAGAAATAAGAGGTAAGATGTAAGAGACAGGGGATACAGATGGTTTCACGGGAATTTGACGGGGATCTGCTTGTTACGGATCCTATGTATGTGATGCAGGCCGGGGACGACTGGGGACGGAGTGAATACGGGTTCCGGATGGAGGAGCTGGGGGTACGGACGTATCTGACGGCGGAGACGCTGATGGGGGACTGGGACTGCAGAGCATATGATGCGGTATCCGGGAAGGAGATCGGGCGGTTCTGTTCGGATTCCGGGCTGGTTTCCGTGTTCCGGATGGAGGAGATTCTGCAGTACAATCCGGCGTACAAGGAGCATCTGATCCGTCCGTTTACCGCCGCATGGATCCGGGATTTCCGGGGGACGGTGCAGTTTACTGTGCGAAAGACGAACGGGACTTTGCATCACGGGGCAGGGCATAAACCGGACAAACGGGGAAGAAATCCGTTTTGCCACCGCACCGAAAGGGATCCCACGGGAAGGTATATAAAGATACAGGAGACAGAACAATGCACTACACACTGCACCTGACAGACCGGTGTAATCTGGCCTGCCGGTACTGCTACGTACGAAAAGGGAATACCGATATGTCCGCTGAGGTAGCCCGGCGGGTGGTGGACATGGCCTGTGACGGGCAGCACCACGGGATCATTTTCTTCGGCGGGGAACCGCTGCTGTGCATGGACACCATCCGGGAAACCGTGGCCTGGGGGGAAGAAAAACAGAAGCGGGGGGAAGGGTTCTTTCACTATAAGATAACCACCAACGGCACCCTCATTGACGAAGCGTTTCTGGACTATGCCGCCGCCCACGAGATTTTTATTGCCATGTCCCACGACGGACTGGGGCAGGACAGGGGCAGAGCCGGGAAGAACGGACTCGGCAGCCGGGAAATGCTGGACGAAAAGGCAAAACTGCTGCTCCGCCGGAAACCCTATGCCCCGGTGATGATGACCGTGACGCCGGAGACCCTGGAGCTGTATGCCGAAAGCGTGAAGCACCTGTACGGGCTGGGATTCCGGTACCTGATCTGTTCCATGGACTACAGTGCAGACTGGCAGGACAGTCATCTGCCCCTGCTGAAACGGCAGTATCGGACGCTGGCCTCCTTCTACCGGGAAAAGAGCCGGAAGGAAGAAAAGTTCTATCTGTCCCCCTTCGAGACCAAAATGGCCTCCCACATCCGCAGCCATGATCTCCGTGCCGAGCGGTGCGAACTGGGAAAAAAGCAGCTTTCCGTTGCCCCGGACGGGAAGATCTACCCCTGCGTGCAGCTGATGGAGGAAGAATACTGCATCGGGGATGTCCGGCAGGGCATTGACCAGGCAAAGAGACAGTCCCTGTACCTGCTGAACGAACGGGAAAAGGACGAATGCCTCGACTGTGCCATCCGGGAAAGATGCGCCCACCACTGCGCCTGCGTCAACAAATGCGCCACCGGAAGCATCACCCGTCTCTCCCCCTTCCAGTGCGCCCACGAACGGATTCTCCTGCCCATCGCCGACAGTCTGGCCGAACGGCTGTATCAGGAAAAAAACGCCCTGTTCCTGCAGAAGCAGTACAACGACATGTTCCCGCTGCTGTCTCTGGCGGAAGACAGAACAAAGTAAGAGATAAGAAGTAAGAAATAAGAAGTAAAAGCAGATGCAAAAATACCATACAGCCTACAGAGGTATGCTTTCCATATCACTGTACGCCGTATGGTATTTTCTGATACTTCTTATTTCTTATCTCTTACGTAAACGATGATTAACTATATCACGCAATCGGAAACGATCTATGGCGAGCAGGGTCGGGTCCCTGGGAGCTCACTCCACTATTTCTCATGTCTTGAATACACAATATCCAGTGGCAGATGGAATTGCAGGAACTATATCCCGTGGAACTCCTGTTTAAAGTTCTTTGCCGAGCTTTCTTTCAAGAAAGCGACCCGCGTCCCCTGCATCAACAGGTTAGTTAATCATCATTTACGTATCTCTTACTTCT
>JAFQGY010000315.1 GCA_017415325.1 Clostridia bacterium | reverse complement strand
GTCCGCTGACCCGTCTGCCTGACCGGGGACTGCTGTTCTGCTGGCAGGGGAAAGCCCATGATGCGCCTGCGGTGATGATGGCCCATTACGATGTGGTGCCTGTGGAGGAAGAAGACTGGGAAAAGCCTCCCTTTGCCGGGATCATCGAAGACGGGATTCTGTGGGGCAGAGGAACGCTGGATACCAAAGTAACCTTCAACGGTGTGCTGTCTGCGGCGGAACATCTGCTGAAAACCGGATTTGTGCCGGAACAGGACGTGTATTTTGCCTTCTCCGGCGGTGAGGAAGTCAACGGAGAGGGAGCTGTACATATTGTAAAGTGGTTTGAGGAGCACGGCATCCGTCCCGCTATGGTGGTGGATGAAGGGGGCGCTGTGGTGGAAAAGGTGTTTCCCGGTGTGAAGACTCCCTGCGGCCTCATCGGCATTGCGGAAAAAGGCATGATGAACCTGACCTTTTCCACAGCGTCTGCCGGAGGACATGCCTCTGCGCCGAAACCCCATACCCCTGTGGGAATCCTGTCGAAAGCCTGCTGTGCGCTGGAGAACAAACCTTTCCCCATGCACATTTCCGCTCCTGCCGCCAAAATGTTTGATACCCTTGGCCGCCATTCCACCTTCCTGTACCGGATGATCTTTGCCAATCTGTGGCTGTTCTCCGGCGTGATCGATCTGCTGGGCCGTACCTCCGGCGGGGAGATCAACGCACTGGTGCGCACCACGGTGGCCTTTACCCAGGCGGAAGGCAGCAAGGCACCCAATGTGATTCCGCCCAAAGCGTCCATGACCGCCAACCTGCGCCTGTCTCCCGCCGATACGGTGGAGGGTGCGGTGGAACGGATCCGGAAGATCATAAACGACGATTCCGTTACCCTGACGGTGGGCAGCTCCATGGAGCCCAGTCCCATCTCCCGTACCGACTGTGCCGCATGGGACAAAGTGGCTTCTGCCGTGTCGGAAACCTGGCAGGGGTGCATTGTTTCGCCCTATCTGATGGTGCAGTGCTCCGACAGCCGCCATTACCGGGATCTGTCCGACTGCGTATACCGGTTCTCCGCCATGGATCTGACCTCTGCCGAACGGGCCACCATCCACGGCAGCAACGAGCGGATCCGGCTGGAATCGGTGGGAAGGGCTGTGGAATTCTATATCCGTCTTCTGCGGCAGTGCTGATGAAACAAGATGAAACAATTTGATGTATGTGAGGATACCGTATGCATAAATATTTTTCCTGGTTCGGACTTCCCGGAACGATGGTGCTCTCCGGACTTTTATCCCTGACGGCACTGGCGCTTGCCCTGTGTTTCCGTACCAAAGACCGGTGGCTGTGCTGTGCTGCTATGTTCCTCTCCACCATCGGAGATCTGTTCATGACCAACTTCAACAACATCAGCGAAAAACTTCCGGTGCCGGCTTTTTTTGTGGGTGCAACCTTCTTTATTTTCGCACACATCGTATACATTTTCACCTATCAGGTGCTGATCCGGAAAAACGAATTCACCTTTGTCAATCCCGGTTTCTGGGCAGCGGTGGTGTTTGTGCTGGCCTGCGGGGCGCTGGTGATCGGGAAGTGCTTCCTGAACGGGGATGTGTACTGGGCGATGCTGATTCTGTGCGTGATTTACATGTGCATCATCGGATTCAACTGCGCCACCATTTTCTCCTATGCCTGGTCGGTGAAAAGCATTCGTTCCATCGCGGCGCTGGGGGCACTGTCCTTCTTCCTGTCCGATCTGATCATCGGTGTGGAAGCCCTCACCGGATATACCACGGACTTCCTCTGGGGCATGATCTGGTGGCTGTACCCCATCGGACAGTTCTTCATCATTCTTCCGGCATAAAAGGGCGGACAGAAAATAAAAATGGCCTGTGGGATTTGAACTGTCCTGCAGGCCTTTGTGTTTTCAGTCTTCTTTGTATTCCAGCCCATATGTCCGGGCAATTTCGTAGGCATAGCTTTTCCCCCCGGGTTTGCTGGGGACGATGCGGTATGTCCGTCTGCCGGATGCATATTCTGCCGAAAGGGTGGCGATATACGGCGGTCTGGCATTGAGGGCGGGAACGCTGTCAGCCAGCTCATGCAGATGGGTGGAGTAGATACAGCAGGTCCGGCGGCTGCGGATGGTTTTCAGTACCTCTTGTGCAATGACAGCCCCTTCGGCAGAACCGGTGCCGGAGAAGGATTCGTCCATCAGCAGCAGGGTACAGCGGGAGGGGGCATCTGTGCGCCGCGGCAGGGTGTCCAGAATTTTCTTCATGCTTTTGCATTCCTCCACCAGACGGCTGTCATTTTCGGTATCCTCTGCCGGAAAGTGACAGCAGATTCCGTCGAAGAGCGGGAGAACGGCGTCGTGGGCGCAAATGGGCAGACCCAGCTGTGCGGTCAGTACGGCAATCCCGACGGAGCGGAGATATACGCTTTTGCCGCCGCTGTTGGGGCCGGTGATCAGGAAAACAGAGGTTTCTTCCGGGAAACAAACATCGTTGGCAGTGATCTGTCCCGCCGTCAGCTTCCGCAGAAGAACCGGGTTCAGCAGCTTGTGGATCTGCATCCGCCCGTCTGCGGGGGATACAAAGGCCGGGAGACACATGCGCACCTTCTTTTCTTCTGTTTCACGGATGTATTCCCATGCCCGCAGCAGGAATGTCAGCTCATCATGGATGGAATAGATCCCGGATACCACGTTCTGGATGTAGGAGAGCATCATGCCGCGGGAACGTTTCAGGGCTTTTGCGGCGGCATCGTTCAGTACGGAATAGATGGCAGAGGAAAACGCTGCGGAAGATTCCCCGGAAACCAGCGGCGTGCTGCAGCGCAGTTCCTCACCCGGCTTGCCGAACAGGGAGGTGAATACACTGCTGCCCACATAATATTCACTGTTGATGGACACTACACCGGCTTCATATACCTCAAACCGTGCGTTCAGATTCACACCGATGGTCATGCTTCTGGGAAACCGCATGGACGCTAGCAGCCGGTCGATATAGGACTGCATTTCCGCAAATTTCGGATCTTCCGCAATGGTCTGCAGGGAACCGAACAGCTGACGGAGTGCATCGGAGCGCAGGTTGTCCCAGTATTCCGCAAGAGAGCCGGTCATCTCGCCGATCATTTCCAGAAAAACCTTCAGTTCTCCGAAAGAATACAGCACATCTTCCGTGGCATTCCCGCCTTCCATCCGCTTCCGGGAGAGATCCCGCAGGTCGGCGATATACGAACGCAGCTTTTTCAGAAGATCGTACAAAATGGGAATCCGTTTCATGTCCGCAAAGATTTCCTGCCGCCATGTCAGAACAGCCGGATCGGCGGTCAGAAGCTGCAGAATGTCCAGGGGTTCCATGGTCAGAAGCCGCGGCAGTCCCAGTGCTTTGACAGCCTGCAGGGTCATATCGTCCTTACGGAAGCCGGTATCTTCCGCAGAAGTAGGGTACAGCAAAAGCATGGTAATCTCCTTTCCGGATTACAGCATATGGAACAGTTCATACAGCAGATGACGGATGGGCGGTCCCAGCGGCAGAGAGATCAAGAAAAACACACCTATTGTGCAATACAGTTTCGGTACGGACAGACTGTACAGATCCCAGATCCGTGCAAACAGGATCGCCAGCAGGGGGACATACAGCCACAGAAATGCGGATATCAGAGCCATCACGCTGTACGCTGCCACGGAAGCGATCAGCAGAAGCAGAAAAAACTCCCCGAGGCTCAGCAGAAAAAAGCGCACAGGGAGCCGGATATGGGGCTGCGGCTTTTCCTGCAGGCTGCTGTACAGCTGCATGAGTCCTTTCGGGGAGAGCATAGGCGGATTCCTTTCCGATGGTTTATTGGAATCAGTATACCATATATTGCGGTGCTTGTCAAGCGAGGGGCTTGGGGGTGGTTTTCTTGTGTAAGTTTTTCGTTCGCCTACAGCGGGGGAGTTTTCTCGAAGACGTTCGAGGGGGTGTCCTTCCGGACGGGACTCAGAGGATAGGGGAGGAGGGAGATTGTCGCTCAGG
>JAFQGY010000314.1 GCA_017415325.1 Clostridia bacterium | reverse complement strand
GGGCATTTGCGGAAACGGATCGAACCCATGATCATTTCGTTTGTGATGTTGGGATCCATCGTCTTGATGCCCAGACACAACCCTGCGCGGTAGAGATCCTTGCAGGAAACCAAGTCCGGCCAGACGGTATATCAAGTGCCGGTGCTGTATCTGGGATATTTTCTGGCGGCGGGTGCCTTTGCCGTGCATTTCGGCGGCACACTGTCGGACGGGATTCTGGCGGGACTGTGCGGTATGCTGACGGGGGGGTTTCTCCGGCTGCTGACCCGGCTGCAGGTGAATGGCTTTTTCAAAACCATCACGGCGGCCTTTCTCATCGCCATCGTCAGCCAGACCCTGACCCGAGCGGGGATGATTCGGTATGCAGACGCTACAGCCATAGGAGCTTTGATGCTGCTGGTGCCGGGGATGACCTTTACCGACAGCATGCGGGACATCATCTACGGCGACACCCTGTCCGGCATCAACAAACTGGTACAGGTGCTTCTGACGGCGGCGGCACTGCTGCTGGGCACCGGAACGGCGCTGTGGATTTCCAGTACGCTCTGGGATACAGCGTCCATCGGGATCAGTCTGGATGTGCCGTACCCTGGATGGATCCAGTGTCTGGCAGGAGCGGTTGCCTGCGGGGGATTCTGTCTTCTGAACAATATCCGGATGAACGGCGGGGTTTTCCTCTGTATGGCCGGCGGCGGACTGGGCTGGGCGGTGTATCTTCTGACGCAGGAGCTGGGGGCAGGGATGCTGTTTGCCTATTTTCTGGCGGCTGTTGCGGTGTCCCTGTATGCGGAAATCATGGCCAGGATCCGGAAGTTCCCGGTATTTGCCTATCTGGTGATTGCGCTTCTGCCGCTGGTGCCCGGATCCGGGGTATACTATACGGTGGAATATATGCTGCAGGGAGATCAGACATTGTCCGTCTCACAGGGGATCGAAACGGCGGCCATTGCGGGACTGCTGGCGGTGGGGGTACTGCTGGTATCGTCCCTGTTCCGGATGGCAGGCGTGGCAGGACAGATCCGGAAAACAAAATGAAAAAAAGCACCGAATCACGGTATATTTGAACCGGATTGGGTGCTTTTGCTGTCTGGTTATGATTTTGTTCCGTAGGTTTCATCTTCCCCGGCAGGGCTTTGTTCCGCAGTGGAGGCAGACAGTTCCTCCGGCATGGATGCTGTGACGATTTCTACGCCCAGTTTGGTCAGTGTGGTGTATTCCTCTTCCGGAATGGTGCTGTCGGTGATGAGCAGATCCAGACGATCGGCAGGGGCACTCTGGTACACGGAAGTCCGGCCGACCTTCTCTCCGGGGAACAGCCCGATTACCTGTCCGGCACTGTCCATGACCCGGGTGACAAAGGGGCCGTATCCCGGTTTCTGGATGGACAGCCCGAAGTCCGCCGACAGGGAAGCCGCCGTGATGAAGCACTTGTCAAACCGCATCCGTGCCAGCATATCCTGGGCGAACACATCCCAGACATTCCCTCGCTCGTCCATTTCACCCCCCAGCAGGACAACGGTGATGTTCGGTTTCTGCCGCAGTTCTTCCGCCAGCAGAATGGAATTGACGCAGATCCGCAGCCGCATCCCCTCCGGCAGATTCCGGATCATCAGGGTACAGACCGTGGCGGCGGACAGAAACACGGTATCCCCCGGCTGCAGCATTTCCACTGCTTTTTGGGCAATGGCCAGATAGGCCGGATACACTTCCTCCATATCCACACAGGTCATCCCTGCCGGACGGCCTGCTCCTATGTTGGACTGCGGCTTTTCCAATGCAATAATTGCACCGCCGTGGGTTCGCTTCACCAGACCCTGTTCCGCCAGTGCATCCAGATCCCGCATGGCGGTGCTGTAGCCCACCTGAAAATGCCGCTGGATCCATGCGGTGCTGACCCGTCCGGCTTCCTGCAGGTGTTCCAGAATGATTCTGTGCCGTTCTTCAGAAAACATATGGTACCTCCTCCTTGATCGGTTGTGATTGGAAATTGGTTGGTTTCCATGAAGGAGTATACCATATTGTGGCGTGATTGTCAATACAAACGAGCAGAAAACATCAAAAATGTGCATGAAAAATCATTCCGACTGCCAGATGACCACCGATTTTTCCCCGTCATACCGTACCATCTCCAGTTTCACCAGATCGGCTTCGGTAATGGGTTCCGTAGTGGGGATATGGTACATCATGCCGCCGTATTCCTGTCCGTCCCGTGTAACGGTGATTCCGCGTCCGAACCATCCATGGGTGTGCCTGGTGATGCCGTCCCGAAAATGAGCGATCAGCTCATAGCCGTGTTCCAGTACAGTGATGTAATCCTCCCATGCCAGACCATGTTCCCGGGGAGGATCAACAATCTGTCTCAGGTACTCTATGGGTGAGAACAGAACATCTTCAAACCCCTCCACAAAGCAGACGGGCTCATTATGTACGGCAGTCATGGACACTTCGATGTACAGCGGATTCACCAGGATGGATTCCAGCGTGAAATCCTGTTCTTCCAGCTGGAAGGGAGATACAGGCGTCAGAGTGGTGGTGGGGATGGGTTCCAGCGGTACCGGCAGTGTGAATTCTACAGTGAAATCCCCATATTCCGTAAAGACATCCTGTCCTGTATACTGTCCCGCTGCATCCATTCCGGCCGTCACGCCGAAAAGCCGCTCAATCCGGAGCCGGTATGTTCCGGGTGACAGAGTCTCGCTGCAGACAGGAAACCAGACAGATACGGTATGGGTAGGCTCCTCCGGCAGTGTGGTGAAAACTTCCCCTGCAGGAATTCCCCGTTCTCCGTACAGATGCTCTACATAGGGCTCCCATCCATCCGGGGAACGGGAAGAGCTTTTGTCGAGACGGAGGGCGTCAAACTGCAGCAGATACCCGGCAAGGGGGGCGGAAGGACTGGTGAATGTCATTTTCAGCCGTACAAGGGTATCGTCCAGAATGGCTTTTTACAGTGTCAGCACCACATCCGATTCCGTACCGGTCACAGACGCTCCTATGGCGTGGACAGGCGTGTTTTCCGCCGAACCGTCTGTCTGCAGATCCGGACGGAGAATTCCTTCAGATGGTTCTGCCGGGACAGCGTGGAGCGGATTGGCGTACGGGTCGATATATTTTTCCTCCCGGGTCAGCAGTTTTTCCACAGCCTGTACCACCGTTTCCCGGATTTCCGGGTTGGCGGCAGTACACCCGATGAGAATGGACAGTGACAGAAGTACCACTGCCGGAACCAGAATGCGTCGTGTGAACAGAGAATAGGTTGTTTTACCGGAAAGCTTTCGCTGTACCAGTCGGGCAATGTGCTTTTTCTGACTGTTTTTGAGAGGCAGCGAAGCGGGGTAGAACTCCATGGGAATCATGTTTTGCATATTCGTCCTCCTACAGATTGATGTGGTGCTGCAAAAGCAG
>JAFQGY010000313.1 GCA_017415325.1 Clostridia bacterium | reverse complement strand
GGGTATCAAAGGAGAACTCCCATGCACCGTTCAGGTTCATCCACTGGGGGACTTCCTTATAGGGCTGGGGATACCGGATTTTCTGGATCATATTTTCTTCCTCCAAACAGAATTGTTGATAGCTGTATTATACCATAGAAATTCTTCCCAGGCAATGTTTTCTGTGAAAATTTCCGGGATTCTGTTGACATCGGCCGGTTGTGAAGATATACTATAGAAAAACGGTATTATTCAGGAGGCATCTATGCAAAACGGCAGAACCATCCGTACCATGATCGATGTAGCTGTGGCAGACGGCACCAGACAGGCTGTTGTCACCGGCGACTACCTCATAGACGAAACCATTCTTCTCCCTTCTGATTTCACCCTGATCCTGGACAACTGCCATCTCACCATGGCCCCCGGCACCTTCTGCAACATGTTCCGCAATGAGCATTCCGGTACCGACACCGGCAGAACCCCCGCAGGCACCGACAGAAATATCCGAATTCTGGGTCGTGGCCGTGCGATCCTGGACGGTGGCGAATACAACGGTCTTTCCGAGAGAACCAGCGGCAAGGACGGGAACCCCCATATATCCGTCAACAATCTGCTGCTGTTCACCAATGTGGACGGATTCACGGTGGAAGGTATCCACTGCCGGAACCAGCGCTGGTGGGCACTGAACTTCATCTACTGCTGCCACGGCAGACTGTCCAACATCGACTTCTGCTCCGACGATACCCGGGTGCTGCCCGACGGTTCCAGAGCCCATGGTCTGCGCCGGGACGGGTACGGAGATGTATACATCAAGAATTCCGACGGCATCGACCTGCGCTCCGGCTGTCACGACATCCTGATCGAAAACATCACCGGATTCACCGAGGACGACACTGTGGCGCTGACCGGGCTGAACGGAAAAATGGAACAGCTGTATGCCGTGGAAGGACTGGATTCCTCCATCCACAATGTGATCATCCGGAATGTCCAGAGCAGTGCCTTCTGCACCAATGTCCGGCTGCTGAACCAGAGCGGAATCCGGCTGTACAATATTCTCATCGACGGGGTCATGGACACATCCGCCGGCAGTCCCCATCTGGACAGGGGCATCTACGCCGTACGCATCGGAGACAATCACCTGTACGGCGACCGGCACTCCACCCCGGAAGAAACCAAAAACATCACCGTCCGCAATGTCTACGGCAGAGGCTCTTCCGTCGTGCAGCTGGCAGGCTCCATCACCAATCTGGTACTGGACAACATCTGCACCTTTGATGCCTGTACCGTTGCTGTGGGCAACCAGGCAAAACTGTACAGCACCGCCGGGGAAGAAATCTCCCTGTAAAATCTCCCACTGAGGTACTGACATGAAACTTTCCTTTGACCAGATCCGTTCCATCACCCGGGGCGCCGCATATATCACCGAAGAAGCCGACGGCATCCATTTCCACCGGTTCACACCGGCCCAGGAGGAATACTACCGTCCCACCGGATTCTACGACAAGGTTTTCTCCACCGCTGGCATCCGCTTCTCCTTCACCACCGACAGCCGCACCATCGCCCTGAAAGTCCGCACCTCCTCCGGTTCTTCCCGGACATATTATGCCCATGACCTGCTGGTAAACGGCATCCTCACCGACAGCCTCAGCAACTTCGAAGGACAGGTTCTGCCGCAGGTGTATCCCGGCGTAAAGCTCCCTCTGGGACAGGCGGAGAAAACCTTTGCACTGGAAGAAGGTATCAAACAGATCGACATATGCCTGCCCTGGTCGGTGAGTTCCGTGCTGGAAGAACTGTCTCTGGAAGACGGTGCCTCTCTGGAACCCGTTCACCGGGCAAAGAAAATTCTCCAGTTCGGGGACTCCATCACCCATGGGTATGACGCACTGCATCCGGCGGCAAGCTACAGCGTCCGTCTGGCAGATGCGCTGGGGATGGAATGCTGCAACAAAGCCATCGGCGGCGACATGTTCTGCCCGGGACTAGCCGCTTTGCCGGAAGAAACCGCACCGGATGTGATCACCGCCGCCTACGGTACCAACGACTGGAGCAACCGGACGGAAGATGTGTATGCGGAAAACTGTCTGGGCTTCTACAGGGCTCTGCGGGAAACCTATCCGGACGCACGGATCTTTGCCCTGCTGCCCATCTGGCGGGGGGATCAGAAGCCCGACCGGAAATTCGGAGACTTTTCCAGAATCTTCCCGCTGATCCGGGGAATCTGCGACGGTATTGGCGGGATCGAGGTCATCGACTGCTATGATTTCGTCCCCAAGGAAGCGGATTACTTTGCCGACCGGGTACTGCACCCCAACGACAGCGGTTTTGTACACTATTTTGAAAATCTGTATGCCGCCATCCGGGATAAACTGTAACAGGAAAGGAACGTCCCATGAACGAACTTGCCAGACTGTTTTATGAGATCGACGAGCCCTACGCCGCCGGTCTGTTTGAAGAACCCGAAAAAGACTATTTCTACCGCCATGCACTTGCCCTTGCCCGGTATTTCGAGCATCTCCCCCCGGCAAAATACGAATCCGGTGAACAGCTCTACCCCCGGAAGACAAAATTCTTCCAGTGCAATTACGCCGTTCGTCCCCAGTTTGCCCTGACCTACACCATTGACTTCGGCTGGCTGGAGAAAAAGAGCCCGGAAGCGGCGGAAGCCATGCGGAAATTCCATGAAGTAAGCCATAACCCCGGCGGCTGGACCCATGCGGCACCGAACTACAAGCGGATCCTCCGGGAAGGGCTTGCCTCCTACCGGGACCGGATCCTTGCCCGTCCTGCCGGAGAAGAATTCCGGGAAGGGCTTCTGGCGCTGGTGAACGGGATGGAAACCTATATCCGCCGCAGTGTCGAATACCTCCGTACAACAGACGCACCTGTCAGACTGATTGATGCCATGGAAAAGGTTCCCTTCTCTCCCGCCGAAACCTATTATGAAGGGCTGGTGGCCTGGAACCTGATTTTCTACTTTGACGGTGCGGACAATCTGGGCTGTCTGGATGACGGGCTGGCGCATCTGTATGCCGGAGAAGACTATACCGACATCATCGGCGAGCTGTTTGACAACATCGACGCTGTGGGAACCTGGTCCTGTACCATCGGGCCCAACTACAACGGCGTCACCGAGCAGGCACTCCGGGCCATCAAAAACCGCCGCCGTCCCCTGCTGGAACTGATGCTGACGCCGGATCTCCCTGATCCTCTCTGGGAAATTGCCATCGAAAACATCCGCTGCGGTTCCTGCAATCCTTCCTTTTATAATAATAAGGGCATTTATGAGATGCTGAAATCCCGCTTTGCCAACATTCCGGATGAAGAACTGGCCATGTTCTGCGGCTGCGGATGCACGGAAACCAATCTGCAGGGGCTGACCCGGGCAGGCGGTACCGACGACAACATCCCGCTGGCGCTGATCTTTGAACAGTATCTGCATGCCCATCTGGCAGAATGTGCTACTTTCGAGGAATTCTACGAAGGACTTTGCCGGGAAACGGAACGGCAGATCGACGCCCAGCTGGACGCCATTGTGGAGCGGTATAACTACATGGCAAAGTACCTGCCCAACCCGGCCAGAACCCTGTTCTTTGACGACTGCATCGAAAAGGGGCTGGACTTCAACGCCGGCGGCGCCCGATATACCTGGACCCAGTCCTCCGACAGCGGGCTCATCAACACCATCGACTCCCTGCTGGCGGTCAGAGAACTGGTATACCGGAAGAAGCTGTACACGGCGGAAGACTTTATCGAAAAGCTGACGGCAGAGGATCCCTACCTGTACACCCTGCTGAAACAGTGTCCCTGCTTCGGGATGGACAACGAAGAAGCCGACGCACTGGCCGCTGCCTATGCCGAAAGAGTATACATGGTCTACCGGAACAAAGAACCCAAGAGCTTTGTGGACGCCTACATCCTGACCGAGCACCAGTTCCTCCGGTACGAAGGAGAAGGACGGCGGGTAGGCGCAACCCCGGACGGCCGGAAAAAAGGGGATCCTACCTGTGACTCCATCGCCGCACTCCGGGGGAAAGCACTGGACGGCCCCACCGCCATGCTGAAATCCGCCGCAAGACTGCCCCAGCATCTGGCCGACGGGATTTCCGTACTGAACCTGACCATTTCCAGAAGTTTTGTGGGGGATGCTCTCCGCTCTCTGGTGGAAACCTACTTTGACATGGGCGGCATTCAGGTACAGGTGACCTGCGTTTCTGCAGAGGAACTGAAGGACGCCATGGTGCATCCGGACAAACACCGGGATCTGATCGTCCGGGTAGGGGGATACTCCGATTATTTCGTGAACCTCTCTCCGGCTCTGCGGCAGACGGTACTGGAAAGAAATATCCACGAGCTTGGGGAATAAAGTACACACAGGGTGTTCTGCTGACCGCGGGGCATCCTTTTGGCTGTCACAGAAAATTCATGTGGTGATACTTTTTTGTAACAGTTTGTACTTTTTCATGTGGTTGTAAAAATACGGAAAATGCGGTATACTGTATCTGTATTCGATAAACTGACATACTATCCCGGAGTAACACAAATGAAACTGGAAATGAAACAACTTTTCAAGATTGCCGGTGTGATCTTTCTTTTGTATCTGGCTATTGAATTCTGGCCTGCGGTGGCAGCTGCGGCCGGTACCATACTGGGTGCTGCGGTTCCTCTGCTGATCGGCTGCGGCATTGCCTATGTGGTTGGAATCCTGATGGGCTGGTTCGAGCGGCATTATTTCCCCCGTTCCGGCAAGCCTGTTGTCGTAAAATCCCGCCGTATCGTCTCGCTCTGTGCCGCCATTGTGTCCCTGCTGCTGATCATAGGTCTTGTCATCGGTCTGATTCTGCCGGAGCTGATCGACTGTATCATGCTGCTGGTGAACAAGATACCGCCGGCCATGGATCTGCTGCTGGAATATGTGGAAAGCTGGGGCATCCTGCCGGAGGACATCATCGGCATTCTGGAATCCATCGACTGGAAATCCCGGATCGGCGAATTTCTGCAGGCTCTGACAAACGGACTGGGCGGCGTCATGGGTACTGTCATCAAGACCGTCTCCTCCGTCTTCTCCGGTGTGGTAACGACACTGCTGGCCATCATCTTTGCCCTGTACCTGCTTCTGGGAAAGGACAGGCTGAAAAACCAGGCCACCCGCCTTCTGCAGAATTACTGCAAACCCAAGTGGTACGGCCGGATCCTGTATGTTCTGCGGACGCTGAACGACTGCTTCCATAAATATATTGTAGGACAGTGCACGGAAGCGGTGATTCTGGGGCTGCTGTGTACCATCGGCATGCTGCTGCTGCAGTTCCCCTACGCCACCATGATCGGCGCGCTGATTGCCTTTACGGCGCTGATTCCCATTGCCGGGGCATACATCGGGGCCGGGGTGGGTGCCTTCATGATCCTGACCGTTTCTCCCATCAAGGCAGTATTTTTCCTGATCTTCATCGTGGTACTGCAGCAGCTGGAAGGCAACATCATCTATCCCCGTGTGGTGGGTTCCTCCATCGGTCTGCCCGGGATCTGGGTACTGACCTCCGTGACCATCGGCGGCGGGATCATGGGGATTGCCGGGATGCTGCTGGGCGTTCCGCTGACGGCTGCCTTCTACCGGATCCTACAGGAAGATCTGCACCGCAGAGAAGGGATTCCGGATACAGTACTCACGGAAGAGCCGGAAAAGAAACCCAAAAAGAAAAAAGAAAAGAAGAAAAAGGATCCTGTGGAAAACCCGCCGGAATCTGCCGGAACGGAGCCTTCTGCCGCCTCCCCCGCAGAGGATACCCCCGCCGGAGAGAATCCGGAAGCCTGAATTTTCTTCTGTCCCACAAGACCATCCGCATCGCCGGGTGGTTTTTTGATTTGCAAAACTGACGGGCCGGATTTCGCAGTATGACTTGACTTTACCTGCGGTATTGGGTATACTATAGGCATAACTGACAAAATTCACCACCATCTTACGGAGGGTTACTTATGCGTACAGGCGTCTGCACCACCGATTTTGAACACGAAGGCCAGCCTCTGCGGAATGCGGATTCTCTTTTTGCCCTGATCCGCAGTTATGGCTTTGAAGCCGTACAGTTTGCGTTTTCTTCCATTGCGGAAACCGGATTTGTTCCTACCGGGGAGATTGAAATTCCCGCTTCCATTCCCTATGCCGCTGTTCTGCAGGCCGACCGTGCCGCCCGGAAATACGATCTGCCCATCGAAGTCATCAACGGTACCTTCAACATGGCCCATCCGGATTCTGCCGTACGGGAAGAAGGGCTGCGCCGGTTTGCCGTTCTGGTGGACGCCGCATCGGCACTGGGGGCAAAGTACATCTCTCTCTGCTCCGGTTCCCGCAATGCCGCGCACCTCTGGACCTGGTCGCCGGACAACGACACCCAAGAAGCCTGGGACGCCATGTTCGACACCATCAGCCATGCCGTGGCGCTGGCGGAAAAAGGGGGCATCACCCTGGCTATCGAGTCGGAAGCCGCCAACATCATCGACACCCCGGAAAACGCCCGCCGGGTCATGGATGAAGTGGGTTCCCACAACCTGAAAATGATTCTGGACTGCGCCAATCTGTTCCACCGGGGCAAGGCGCATCCGGAAAATGTACAGGATGTTATCGGGCACGCCTTCGATCTGTTCGGCAAGGATATTGTCATCGCCCACGGGAAGGACATCCGGGAAGGAGACGGCATCGAATTCTGCGGCACGGGCCGGGGCATCGTGGATTTTGCCTTCACTGCCCGGAAGCTGCGGGAAGCCGGATATGCGGGAGACATGTTCCTGCATGGAATCTACGACGAGGACGACATGCTCCGCTCCATTGCCCACTGGAAAGCGGCCATGAAGGACTGATCCCAAAATCAGAGAAACAACGGGAGGTTACTATGACAAGTGTCAGAACCTGTACCAGCGAACAGCTTACCGCATGGCGGCATATGACAGACGAACGGATCGAACGGATTGTCCACAGTCCCGATATGGAAATTCCGGCAGGTGCGGATGTGTATTATGTTTCCGCAGACGGATGTGACAGTGCCGACGGGCGCACCCCGGAAACCGCATGGAAATCACTGGAAAAAGTGAACACGGCAGAAATACGGCCCGGTTCCTTTGTGCGGTTCCGCAGGGGGGATTTCTGGCGCGGACAGATCCAGGCGAAAGCCGGCGTCACCTATACGGCATACGGTACGGGAGAAAAGCCGAAGCTCTACGGTTCCCCGGAAGACGGTGCGAATCCGGACAAATGGTTTGCCACCGATACGGAAAACATCTGGCGGTATGCCGGGTGGCCGGAGGATGTGGGTACCATTTTTTTCTATGACGGAGACGCCCACGGCATTAAATGCATCATCCGGCGGGAAAAGGACGGCTCCACCTGGAACAACACCACCGGCGAGCCCTTCACCGACTGGCGGGATCTCACCACGGATCTGCACTTCTATCACGATCTGACCGACGGCAGTATCTATCTGTACAGTACGGAAAACCCCGGGAAACGGTTTGATTCCATTGAATTTTCCGTAAAACGCCATGGGTTTGCCATCACCGGCCCGGATGTGACCATCGACAATTTCTGCATCTGCTATGTGGGTTCCCACGGCATCGGTTCCGGAACCACCGGAGGGCTGACCGTCCAGAACTGCACCTTCCACTGGATCGGCGGCTCCATTCAGGCAGAGGGACTTTTCGGCCGAAATCACGCCACCCGGTACGGAAATGCGGTGGAGATCTACGGCGGATGCGACCGGTATACCGTACGGGACTGCTGGTTCACCCAGATTTACGATGCAGCGGTGACCCACCAGTACAGCCTGTCTCCCGAACAGCAGCAGAACGGCGCCGACCTTTCCCAGACGAACATCCTGTACACCGGAAACGTCATGGAATACTGCAACTACTCCATTGAGTATTTTCTCTCCGGTGTTCCGGCGGGCAACCCCAGCCACATGGGAAATCTGCGGATTGAGGACAACTATATGTGGTACGCCGGCCGGGGTCTTTGTGCACAGCGGCCCGACAAAACGGAAGCGGCCCACATCAAGGGCTGGAACCACAACAATCCGGCGGAAAACTATGTGATCCGGAACAATCTGATGGTGGATTCCTTCAATATGCTGGTGCACATCTATGCTTCCCTGCCCGGCCCGGATGGGGGAGACAGCATGCCCCGGCTGGAAGAAAACCACTTTGCAGGACACGCCGGCGATCTGTTCGGAGTTCTGGCCTATCAGGACGGTACACGGCAGAAATACACACCGGATGTGATTGACTACATAGGTGGAAAATCCCATGGGGACACCCTCTGGATCCTGGAATGATGTGCGTTCCATAAACACAAAATGCACCCGCACCCGTCCTTTTGAACCGGTACAGGGGTGCATTTTTCTGTTTGTGCACCGCACTGCTGCAGCGGATACCGATACAGCTCCGGTATTGTGCCGGAATTTTGTATTTTTTCTGCCTATCCGTTGACTTTTCTGCCCAAATCTGATAGAATGACCTCAGAATCCCATTCATGTAACAGAAGGAGAATCCTATGAAAAACAAACGTATTCCGGCCCTGCTTCTGGCTGCTCTGCTTTCGATCTCTGCCGTGTCCTGTGCGGGACCTGAAGAAACCGTTGAAACCACCGTAGAAACCGCCCCTGCCGCAGAAACCGAAGCGGAAACCGAGCTGAAAGCCGAACTGCCGGACAAAACCTATGACGGGGAAGAAGTGATGTTCCTGACCTGTCTGTCCGTTGGGTATGACTGGTACACCAGCTATGAAATCTATGCGGCAGAAATGAACGGCCAGCTTATCAATGACGCCGTTTACACCCGGAATCAGCAGATTGAAGAACTGCTCGACATCAAGATCGCCGAAACCAAGATGGCAGACGCCCATAAGGTAGCCCAGGAAACCCTGATCGCCGGTGACGACCAGTTTGATGTGGTCATGCCCTACATCAACAGCACCATCAGTCTGGCCACCCAGGGACTTCTGATGGATCTGAACACCATTCCCTATCTGGATCTGGAAAAGCCCTGGTGGGATCAGCGGGCCAACGAAAACATGGTCATCGCCGACAAGCTGTTCTTCTCCACCGGCGACATTGCCATTCTGGACAACGAATGCACCATGGTTATGTTCTTCAACAAGGACATGATCGAACAGTACAGTCTGGAAAATCCTTATGAACTGGTAAAAGAGCATAAGTGGACCATCGATAAGGTAGGCGAAATGGCATCTGTCGTAACCCATGACCTGAACGGGGACGGCAAGATGACCAAGGACGACACATGGGGACTGTCCGTTGCCGGGAACGCACCTATTTCCTTCTATTTCGGTGCCGGCGAACGGATTGTGGATGTGGACGAAGAAGGGAAACTGGCATTCCAGATCGGCTCTTCCCGCAGCTATGATGTCATGGATAAAGTTATGACCCTGTGCTACGATGAGCTGATGCTCTCCGACAAAACCGCATCCGCCGGTTTCGATGTGGTATCCGTTATGTTCAACGCCGGTCAGGTAATGTTCGTAACCTTCGCGCTGGTGGATATCAACGCCCTGCGGGAAGCGGAATTTGAATTCGGGATCCTGCCCTACCCGCTGTTCGACGAAACCCAGCAGGAATACAACAACCTCATCAGCTCCGGTCTTGTAAGC
>JAFQGY010000312.1 GCA_017415325.1 Clostridia bacterium | reverse complement strand
GCAAACCAAAGCAATACAAATGTGCCCTCCTTTTCAAGGGGGGTGGCACACCGGCAGCATCCTCCCCTATTTTGTTCGCTCAACCCGGTGTGACGGGGGATTTCCCCACTACTGCACTTATTTTACGCCCCAGTAAGTTGAAAATGCCTGTCATGTCTGTCACCTCTGCCACCATACTTCCCACGCAAAACAAAAGACACCCCACCGCAGCAGGATGCCTTTCGTCCTATCTATTTCTTACTTCTTATCTCTTACTTCTTACTTAACCATCATCTTCCCGCTCGCTTCCAGCATCTTCATGAAGTGCCCGCCTACTACGGTGCGGTGCTGGAATCCTCTCTGGATGGAGGTGGTGGTGAAGTACCAGTCGGTGGCCGGGACGCGGCTTTCGGTGTGGTGGTAGTTCTTCCACAGGGGGGTTACGTAGTCGATGAAGTCGTCCTTTTCCTGCGCCAGGGTGCCTGTCCAGATGAGCCAGTCGCTCTTGGTGTAGTCGGAACGGTTGTCCAGAGGCATGCCATAGGGGTTCACGTGCTTCCGGTAGGACGCAAATTCAGACTGCAGTACCATGGGGTCGAAAATGCCGGTGCCCCACAGCTTGTCCCAGACGGCGTTGTACTTCATGGACCATGTGCCGGGGCGGTCGTAGGCCAGACGGAAGCTGCCGTCGCCGTTGGAGGCTCTCTCGATGAAGGAGTCCGCCATTTTCTTTGCTTCCGCCATCAGTTCGTCCGCATCCGCGTCTCTGCCCAGCATCCGGTAGATCAGCGCAAGCCCCGCAATGCCCATGATGGCCTTCAGGGACAGGTTGCAGTTGTGTGCCAGATGACCGGCGAAGTCGTCGGTGCAGAGCTGGTTTTCCGGGTCGTAGCCGTTGGCGATCAGATACTTCACCCAGGCTTCCAGCAGATCCATGTTTTCTTCGGCAAACTTGGTTTCCTTGTCCGCCAGAGCCACAGCCGCTGCCATCACCAGCATGTTCCCGCATTCTTCCACGGGCATCTGGAATTCCAGCTTCAGCTCCCCGTCCCGCAGACCGTATCTCTGGCAGTTCACCAGGGGATACTGACCGGCGTCGTGGGGGGCAAAGTCAAACTGCCACATGTCGCTCCGGGCGAACTTGTAGATGGGCCGCATCATGCCGCGCACCAGCTCCGGATTGTACAGCAGGAACAGGGGGATGGAGGGATAGCTTACGTCCACGGTGGCTGCACAGCCGTTGGAGAAGCATTCCTTGGAGATGAACAGCACCTGTCCTTCGGTGTCCACGGCAACCTTGTGGGCCGCAATGGCCTGCCGGTAGCTCAGCTCGCAGATTTCCGCATACTTTTCCCCACCGGCACGTACAGCGTCATGGAACAGTTTTTCCGCAAAAGCCGTGCACCGGGTCACAAGCGGCGCATATTCGGTATAGGCGGCGTCAATGGCTTCTGTGATGGTCATGCCGTCACGGTTCCAGTAGGAGGTCAGGTGGTCGCCGAAATATTCGATGGACTTGATGTCGTCGTAGGCAAAGGTCAAAAGAGCACAGTTGTCGTGGCAGGTGTGCATGGGAATGGTCATGGTGACAAATGTGGTTTCTTCCTTGTAGTCTTCGGGCGCGGTGGACCATTCGTTCCGGCCGATCTTGTGAGGGCAGTAGGGGATGTTCATGGTTTCCACAGCGGCGGTACCCAGGGAGGAGGTCAGGTAGAAATACCCCCAGTCGATGCGGATGTCGTCGCCGGAGCGGCTCAGCACCTTCTGTTCGCTGTTGCCCATCTTCACGGAGGGCTTCCCGCCGATTTCCAGCAGTTCGGTGGTCACGGGAGACTGGCTCCGCTTGTCCAGGCAGACTTCCTCGGACACGGCGATCTTGATGGTCACGTCATGGCAGGCACCGTCGAGGGATGCGGTTCCGATTTCCAGATAGCTGACGGGGCGGGTCATCACAGCCAGATCGTCCATCAGTAGGGGGGTGGTAAAGGTCAGCTTCAGCTCCACGCCGGCGCCGGTGAAGGTGTAGCGGGTGGAGAGGGCGTCGTAATCAAAAGCGGTCTGGGTCAGCACGGGGGAGTCGTCATTGGCGTGCAGCTTGCCCATGAAGCGGTAGGTCTGCCCGTCAACTGTGGCAGTACCCACGATGGTGTTGGGTTTGCCCGTCCAGTGGCAGGTAACCTTGTCGGTGAGCTGGTCGGCGGGGGACCAGATGGTGAAGTAGGGATCTACGGTGATCAGCGGGGTGGAAGGGGGACGAAGACGCATGATTTGTACCTCCGGGAATGTTGTAAAGTGTTGGGTATAGGATAACACAAAATGAGGTGGAAGTCAAGGGAGATAAGAAATAAGAGGTAAGAAATAAGAGATGGGTGGGGGTGGGTGCAGAACGGAAATCCCCCGTCACACCGGGTTGAGCGAACAAAATAGGGGAGGATGCTGCCGGTGTGCCACCCCCCTTGAAAAGGAGGGCGCATTTATTTTGCTTTGGTTTACTATATCATATGATTTACTGACAGAAGGTTAAAAAACTTCCTATTTAGAAACTAACATTTCGGCATCCTATATGTCAGCGCCAGCTTTCCGCTGCAAAAATGTGCCCTCCTTTTCAAGGGGGGTGGCGCGCCTTCAGATTCCTCTCCTACTGCACTCTCTCCATAAGGCGTGACGGGGGATTCCGCTCTGCACCGTCCTCCACCGCTGTCCACTTCCCCCTATCTCTTACTTCTTATCTCTTATCTCCCTTGACAACCTCCCCCGCCCGTGTTATAATGTTTCCATAAAATCCACCCCACCGGAGGTATCTTTCATATGACAAATCACGAATGGTTCAAACAGGCAGGCTACGGGATGATGGTGCATTTCGGGCTGTACTCCCTGCTGGGCGGCGAGTATAAGGGCGGCAGAGTGAAAACCTATGCGGAATGGGCGCAGTCCTACTTCGGGATCCCCAATGCAGAATACGAACAGCTGGCGTCCGTGTTCAATCCCGTGTACTTTGACGCCGACGGATGGATCTCCCTTGCCAAACGGTGCGGGATGCAGTATTTTGTCATCACCTCCAAGCACCACGAAGGCTTTGCCCTGTTCGATTCTGCGGTGGACAGCTTCAACGTGAAAAAAGCTACCCCCTTCGGCCGGGACATCATTGCCGAGCTGGCGGAAGCGTGCTACAAATATGGCATCAAACTGGGTCTGTATTACTCTCAGGAGCTGGACTG
The DNA here is from genome assembly GCA_017415325.1 of Clostridia bacterium. Taxonomy (GTDB): domain Bacteria; phylum Bacillota; class Clostridia; order Oscillospirales; family CAG-272; genus UMGS1696. The sequence goes on along the minus strand of JAFQGY010000312.1, from coordinate 1,734 downwards.
GCATCACCCCCACGGCGGCGGCTACGACAAAACCACAGGCTGCGCCGGAAAGGGATGGTACAACATCTGGGACTACCCGGGCGTGGAGGGCAAGAACTTCACCATCTGCTATGAAGAAAAAATCAAGCCCCAGGTGCAGGAAATCCTCACAAAATACGGCGACCTGTGCCTGCTCTGGTTCGATACCCCCGGCGTCATCACAAAGGAACAGAGCCTGGAGCTGAACCATATGATCAAGAAATACCAGCCGGACTGCCTCATCAACTCCCGCATCGGCAACGGGGCCTACGACTACGTGTCCCTGGACGACAACGAAATCCCGGAGAAGATGCCGGACGAGCTGCCCAAGGAAGGGGAAGGGGACATGAACTATCTGGGCGGCTTCAAGTACTCTCCCTACGGCCTGTACGAATCCGCCGGTACCCTGAACGACTCCTGGGGCTTCAAGTACTACGACCACAACTGGAAGAGCCCGGAAAAAATCGCCGCCAACCGGAAGCACCTGAACAGTCTGGGCATCAACTACCTCCTGAACGTAGGCCCCGACGGCCTGGGAAGGATCCCGTCCTTCAGTGAGGAAATTCTCCTGAAAGCAGCGGAAATCTACAATAAGTAAGAAGTAAGAGATAAGAAGTAAGAAGTAAAAACCTGCAGAAACTATATCCCGCAATCGGAAATGATCTGTGGCGAACGGGCTTGGTCCCCGTGAGCTCGCTCTACTATTCCTTCGTGCTCAAGGATCGCTGACGTCCTGTGCAGACGGATTTGCAGAATCTATATCCAAAAGAAACCCATTTGAAAGTTTTGAGGGGGCCTGGGGGATCTTTTTCAAAAGATCTCCCAGAAAAACATCCCCCCCGGCAAGAAGGAGGACAACATATGCAGCAGCTGAAGATGTTGAAGCTGATGGGGGAAGTGAAGCCCTATCCGCTTCATGAAGAATATTATATCCGGAATATCCGGGAGAAGGAACCCGGGGAGATTGATGCGTGGGTGGAAGTGTGCCGGAACCAGCTCATCGGGGACGGGGGATCCAGGGAATCCTACCGGAATGCCATCACCAATACGCCGCTTCTGGTGCCGGAGACGGACGTGTTCTTCGTGTGCGAAAAGGCCACCGACCGGCCTGTGGCAACCCTGACCGCCCATATCCGGGAGACCGGGGACGGATGGATCCATATGGTAGGGTCGCTAGTGGAAGTGCGGGGGAAGAAGATCGGCCATGCCATGCTGGCGAGAGGGCTGCAGAGACTGGCGGAAGCGGGCGTACCGAGGGTGTGGCTCACCACCGACGACTGGCGCAGACCGGCCATCAAGAACTACCTCACCGCCGGATTCCGGCCTGTGATCTTCGAAGACCCCTCCGAGGACGCCAAGCCTCTGGAAGAACGCTGGAACATCATCCTGGACGAAATGGGCTGGGAAGACAGAACCTACCTCACGATGGACGGAGAAGTCTGGGGGAAGTAAGAAATAAGAAGTAAGAAATAAGAAGTATCGGTGCAGATTGGAAGGACATTCTACAGAGATGTGGGGTGTCCTTTTTGCTTTGGGATGACACGGTGACAGACATGACAGGCATTTTGAAGTTGTTGGGGGAATATACAGATTGTAGGGCGGGATGCCCTCATCCCGCCGAACGAACGATTTGCAATGGGTATATTTCTGTATGAATAACATACGATTATGCCGTTTATGCGTAATTCGTTTGTTTTGCCGGATACAATGATGAAT
>JAFQGY010000311.1 GCA_017415325.1 Clostridia bacterium | reverse complement strand
GTCCTGTGATTCCAAGTCAGCGCAATCACCCAACCAAGCGCTTTCAGCCATGTAACTCCCGGCGTCGCACCCAAACAATCGCAGAGCCTGGATGAGAGGGGAGGGTGGGAGGTCTCGGAGGGTAGGGAGGGGAGAAGGAGCGGCACCTGAGCACCTACCTCTCCCCTCCCTATCCTCTGAGTCCCGTCCGGAAGGACACCCCTACGATGGTCATCGTACAAATAAAACCGCTGTAAGCAGTACAAAAACCATCTCCCTTTCTATGGTCATAGAAAATACTCCACCGCTGTAAGCAGTACAAAAACCATCTCCCTTTCTATGGTCATAGAAAATACTCCACCGCTGTAAGCCAGTACAAAAAACAAAAACACAAAAAAGTGACAAAAGAAAAATCCCCCTTCCACCCGCCGCAGAAAAAGAAAACCTTGACATTCCCCCGGGAAAACGGTATACTGTATGCAGTAAGCTGTATCCAGAAATTCCATTTTCACCGAAAGGAACCGAATCATCATGAAACTTGCTTTTGCCGGACTGCGGCATGGTCATATTTTTGCTGTACATAAAATGGCGCTGGAACAGGGGGAGTACACTGTCACCGGTGCCTTTGAGGAAAACGATGAAGCCCGTGCCGCTGCGGAAGCCAACGGTCTGGACTGCCGGTACCCCACCTATGAAGCGCTGCTTTCCGATGATTCCGTGGAAGCCGTTGCGCTGGGCGGATGCTTTGCCCACAGAGGGAAAATGGCAGTGGAAGCACTGAAGGCCGGGAAGCATGTACTGGCGGACAAGCCCCTCTGCACGGATCTGGCTACCCTGGACGAAATCGAACGGCTGGCAAAAGAAACCGGAAAAAAGGTCAGCGGGATGTTCACCATGCGGTATGAACCCAAGCTGCGGGCGGTCTGCAGACTGGTGGAGTCCGGTGCGCTGGGGGAAGTGAACAACATCTATTTCGGCGGACAGCATCCGCTCCAGTATGGCAGACGACCCATGTGGTACTTTGAACCCGGTATGCACGGCGGTGTCATCAACGACATTGCCATCCACGGTATCGACATCCTTTCCTTTGCCTTCGGTATGCGGAAATTTCAGGTGAACGCCGCCCGGTGCTGGAACAAATATGCGCTGGAAGAAAAGGACTTTCTGGACAGTGCCCAGTTCATGCTGACGGCGGAAAACGGTGCGGGAATTCTGTCCGATGTATCCTATGCCATTCCCGACGGGATCGAGTTCGGTCTGCCGCTGTACTGGCAGTTCATGGTATGGGGCACCAGCGGGGTACTGGATTTCTCGCTGGTGAAGAAAGACATTCTCTTCTACGGCAAGGGGGCCAAGGAACCGGTGGTGCTGGAAGAAGTCCGTCCCGATGCGGATTACATGACCGATTTCCTGCGGCTGGTCCGTGGGGAAGAAAATGTGATCCTGCCCATGGAAGACGTGTTCACCGCCACCAGAAATACCCTGCTGGTGCAGAAAGCGGCGGACGAAAATAAGTAAGAAATCAGAATTCAGAATGGACGAGGTATATCCTATGACCTATTATATTGACCTGAATCACGGTTGTCCCACAGCGGACGGTACCACCCCCGAAACAGCCAGACTGACCTATACCGATCTGGAACTGAAACCCGGGGACACTGTCCTTTTCAAAAGAGGCGGATTTATCAGAGACTGTCTCTACCGGCAGGCGGGAGAACCCGGTGCGCCCATTACATACGGTGCCTATGGAGAGGGGGAAAATCCCGTATTCTGCGGTTCCGTGGATGTAAGTGATCCTGCCCTGTGGGTGGAAGTACGTCCCCATGTGTGGCAGCTGCAGCAGAAACTGGAAAACGAAGTCTGCAACTTCATTTACGATGACGGACGGATGGGGGCGACCCTGCGGTGGGAAGAAGCATACCTTGCCGCACAGGGGGACTGGTATGACAGCAGCATGGGCTGTCGGGAAAGAAGCGTGGGAACCGAAAAAGAACAGAAGGTATTCCTCTGGTCGGACGGCAACCCCGGGGAAGTGTACTCCCACATCGAATGCGCCATCTGGGGCCAGCGCTGGATGTCCGTGAACCGGGACTGGACCGTGACGGAAGACCTGTGCTTCTGGGGCAGCGGTGTACACGGCATGGCGGGCGGTGCGGACAATGTGGTAATCCGCCGCTGTTCCTTCTGCTTCATCGGCGGTGCTGTCTGGAACAAGCAGCTGCGGATCCGCTTCGGCAACGCCATTGAATTCTGGGATCACGGAGAAAACATCCTGATCGAAGACTGCTATTTCAACAATATCTACGACTCCGCCATCACCCACCAGGGCAGCGGCAAGTGTCTCCCGGCGAAGAATCTGGTGATGCGGGGCAACCTGTTTATAAACTACGGCATGGGCGCCTACGAAGGCCGTGACAGAATGTCCATCGACTCCTGCTTCAACGACAACATCTGCATCGGGGCAGGAGGCGGCTTCTCCGGATTCGGGGACACCAAGCCCAGAAACTCCGAAATCTATCCCCAGCCCATGGGACATCATGTGTTCATGTGGCGGATTCCCGAAGCTACCGAAGGCGGCCGGCTGGAATTTGCCCGGAACCACTTCTATGACGCCACCGGTGCTGCCATGTACGCCATCATCTCTCCCGAAGCGGATGCCCAGATGGATATGCACGACAATGTGTACTGGACAGCCAACAGGACCCTGTTCCAGTATGCCGGCGGCAAGAGCTACGCACCGGATCAGTTTGACACCTACATGAACGAATACCGGGATCCCGGCTCCGTCTGGGCGGACTCTCCCGATATGGAAGCGGAAATTGAAGCATGGTTTGCCCGTACCGGCTGCAGCAGAAACAATGCGCACACCTTCACCGACAGACTTCCGGCACAGCGGTATTTCATCGGCGGCACCACCAAAGATGCGCTGGCGTATGCGCCGAATCAGGATATATGCTTCAAGGTAACCCTGACCGAAGAAGGGAAAGAAATCTCAGCTCCGTATTTCCGGTACGAATGCTGGGGTGAGGACGGTTCCCATGACAAGGGCATCGTCAGCGGCAGTACCGGTACACTGGAATACCATACCTTCCTGACCCGTCCCGGCTATGTGCATTTC
>JAFQGY010000310.1 GCA_017415325.1 Clostridia bacterium | reverse complement strand
GATTGGTGGGGTCACTTGCAGGAACCCATATGGAATCTGTCACAGCCGCCCGTACACTGTACAGACAAGGGTCTTCCGTACTCCAAAGTGCCGGTTTCGTAATCCGCAGTGTTCCTTTGACCACCGATTCTCCCGGCTGTACCACTGTTTTCAGGGTCAGGAAATCTTCGGCATCTCCATCCGGGATCCGGCGTGCTTCCAGCGTCAGTGTGAGTTCGGTTTCTGCATCAAAGGTATTGCATACGGTGCATTCCACCCGGATCTCCCCCGTACCACAGTCCGGCACAGGCCACAGATCTGCAATATACACCCGCGGCAGAAGCTTCAGGGTCACTTCCCCTGCCAGCCCGGATTCATTATAGCACCAGCCGGGTCGGAGCCCTCTGGACGCCTGGTTCCTGTGGGGAATTTCATCCAGTGTAAATCCGTCCACCGGTTCTTCATGGGGTTTGGAAGTCCGTACCGTAATCCGGTTTTCGCCGGTATGCAGAAGGGCGGTAATATCAAAGGAAAAGGGATCTTCCACGCCGATGTGCTCTCCCGCCAGGATACCGTTGACCGATACCTCTGTCCGGAACACCGCGCATTCAAAGCACAGCAGCGCACAGACATCCTCCGGCAATTCATCCAGCGTTATTTTACTTTCATACCATGCGATCCCCACATGATCCGGAATGGTCATATGGGTAAAATGGGGCAGCTCCACCGGAATGGCTTTCTCCTGCGGAATACCGGATGCATGGCAGATACTGCCGTCATTTCCGTCTGTCAATACCCAGTCTGTCAGTTTCTTACATATTTCCATGTTCTCTCTCCTATCATGCACTGTGGCGGATCCGATGGATGATTTCATTCTGTAGGGACAGAGGCAGGTCGGTAAAATGTGCCGAATAGCCGCCCACACGAACCAGCAGATGTCTGTATGCATCCGGATCCTGCTGGGCTTTCTGCAGTTCCTCCACCGAGGTGGTGTTGCCCTGGAAAATCTGTCCGTTGTTCTCAATAAATACCCGCAGCAGCGCTTCAATCAGCGGTTCCGTTGCCCAGGAGCTGTCAAAATCCCACATGGTGGATGCACCGCCGGAGAATTTCCGGTATGGCATTCTGCCGCAGGACTGCAGTGCCGCCGTGATGCCGTCCTTCATGGAAGCGGAATGGGGTGTCACACCATGGGCAACGGCACTGCCTGCATTCCGTCCGTCTGCCGTGGCTCCCAGATCTGCCGCCGCCTGGGGAGAATACACGAATGTCAGAGTAACCGGCTTTCCCTTTCCGCCCAGACGATTCCGATACGAATGATACATATCCGCAAAGTCACTGACCACACGCCGGGCCAGTGCATCGGCTTCTGCATGATCCATTCCGTATTTCGGCAGATTCTTCAGTTTTGCCTGCAGTCCTTCGTAGCCTCTGAAATCCGCCTGCAGTGCCGCTGTCAGCTCTTCCGCCGTACAGAATTTCTGCACAAACACCGCTTCCCGGATGGCATACAGTCCGTCCGCCACATTGGGCAGTGCCACATGGGAACCGCCGTATTCGTGATACCGTGCGCCGCCGGCATGCATATTTCTGCCCCGCTCCATACAGTCGTCGATCATGCTGGAAATCAGGTAGGAAGGCCGTGCCCTGGCTGCGTATTCGCTGTAGATATCCTGTTCCCGGAGATAGATATGGGTGAGGCGGCGGGCTTCTGCAATAAAGTCGGCATAGAAGGATTCAAAATCCGTGTATCCGGCAAGGCCCTTCACGGCATGGAAGCCATTGATCCGTTCCCCCGCACGCAGGCAGATCCCGCCGGTGATCATCAGTTCCAGCATCTTCGCCGTATTCTGCCAGCCGATGTACAGAAAATCCGAAGCCATGCCCTGCAGTCCCACTTCCATGCATCCGCCGCAGGCATACCCGGCAGCTTCTTCCGGCGCGGCACCGTTTTCCCGCAGTGCTTCCATCACGGCAGGGTCATACAGAATCTGCGCCCTGTTGCATCCGGAGATCATATACCGGGCGCAAAGCTGCAGCAGTTCTTCCGGCGGATCCTTCGGCAGACGGACATACACAGCCGGATGGGTGATGTGCAGATCCAGCATGGATTCCACCATGATATAGGTCAGAGGATTCACCGCAGAGGAACCGTCCGGATGGGAACCGCCCACCACAATGGCTTCTACCCACATGTCCCTGCCGTACAGCCGCTCTTCAAACCGCAGAAACAGCTCGTCAATGATCTCTTTCGCCTCTTCCAGTGTACAGATCCCCTTTTCCAGATCCCGTTTCAGGTACGGCCAAAGGTAATAGTCCAGTTGTCCGGGACCGTTTCCGCCGTAGGGATTTTCCGCCATCACCGCAAGATGCTGCATCTGAAAGGCCTGTACCGCTTCCAGAAAGGTTTCCGCCGGGTGGGCCGGTACCTTCCGCATCCGCTGCGCCGCTTCCGTATTGCCGATGGCTTCATATGCCGCGATGTGTTTGTCATTGTATTCCTGCAACGCATCCAGCAGGATCAGCACTCCCTTATAAAACTGTCCTGCTTCTTCGTCTTTCGCATTTGCCAGAGCATCCTCCCAGGTTTTCCGGAATCCGATGATCCCCTGCTCCAGGATCCTGTTGAAATGCCATGTGATATGCCCTCGGGAGGTACCGCCGATCAGGTTGTGCTTCTGCAGTTCTGCCGCTTCCGGGAATTCTCCGCAGAATATCTTTCCGGCTTCCGTCATGCAGTCCAGATCCGGTGCGGCTTTTTCCACAGGTTTTTCGCTGAGCTGGTACCCTCTGCCGCCGATCCTGTCCTCCGGCTCCACATAAACATCCTGATTCCGTATCGCGTACGCCATGGATCTGGCAATTTTCTCCCACTGTTCCAGAGAGGCATATTCTGTTTCTGCCGCATGGTGCAGATCATACTGAAAATGGGACTGTATCCGTTTTTCTCCGTTCCGGCGGCATTTTTCTTCCAGCCTGCGGATTCTTTCTGTTGTCATGTTATTTCCTCCTGTGTCCGCTTCACTCTGCCAGTTTCCGGTTGGCTTCTCCGACATAGGCCAGCAGGGCTTTCCTTGTACAGGCAGCTCCCCTGCATGGTGTATTCCCGCATAAACATCCGGGTCCTGCTGCCGGTTTCAAATTTCTCCGCAGCAGCGTCAGAACGATCCGCAGTTCGCCTTTTTTGGAATACCGGAATTCATTCGGAAAAGCGCAGAAAACCTTCCCGTGCGGCTTGTTTTTTATGATTTTATTATACCACAGAATTGCAAAAAAGCAAATGATTCTGATGTATTTTTGGTGGAATTTCCACAACAATCCAATGGCACCTGCCGCAGACCGGAGCAGCAGTTGTCTTCCCTTCCGGTGCCGAAACATCCGCTGTGCAGGAACCCCTCCCAAAGCAAACAGACTGTCTTCCGGCATTTTCCAGAGAACAGTCTGTTTTGCTGTATATATTACTTTTTCAGAAATTCAGTACCGCACAAAAGCCGATCAGACACCATTTTCTTACAGAGCGTCTGCCGGTGCGTCTTCCGGATAGAATCCGCTGAAACCGGTTTCTTCCATGGCGTCGATGGTGGCAATGTCTTCCGGACGCAGGCTGAAACCGAACACACGCATGTTTTCCACGATTCTCGGCATGGTTACGGACTTGGGCAGAGGCAGGAGTCCCTTTTCCAGTGCATACCGGATGCAGAGCTGGGCAGGAGAGCAGTCGTGCCATCTGGCGATTTCGTCGATCACGGGGTTGGCCAGCAGTCTGCCGCATCCCAGAGGGCTCCATGCTTCCACCAGCATGTTGTTGGCTTTGCAGTATTCCACCACTTCATTCTGGGTGTACCCGGGATGGAATTCGATCTGGTTGACCATGGGCATGATTTCCGCGGTCTTCTTCAGGGCTTCCAGATGGGAGGGCAGGAAGTTGGAAACGCCGATGGCACGGATCTTGCCGTCCTTGTACAGCTTTTCAAACCCTCTCCAGGTTTCCGCATTAATTTCTTCCCAGTTGTCGGCGATCTTGGCAACGGCCGGCCAGTGGATCAGATACAGGTCAATGTAGTCCACGCCCAGAGCACGGAGAGAATCGTTGCAGGCTTCGATGGTCTTTTCGTATCCTCTGTGGGTGATCCAGTGCTTGGTGGTCAGGAAGATCTGTTCTCTCTGTACACCGGAAGCACGGATGCCTTCGCCTACGCTGAATTCATTGTCGTAAGCAGCGGCGGTGTCGATGTGGCGGTAGCCCTGCTGCAGTGCATAGGAAACACAGTTGCAGGCAACATCCGCAGGAGTCTGCCATGTGCCGTAGCCGAGGCAGGGGATGTTCACGCCGTTGGACAGGGTATAGGTATCAGTAACGGATTTCATAATCATGACGGGATTCTCCTTTCACACAGCAGATCAGTCCAGACCGATGGAACGGAGATAATCGTAGCTCTTCTTCAGGCAGTCAAAGGGATTTTCCCCGTTGCAGTTGTCCTGTTCCACGTATGCATACTTGGCACCGGCATCGATGAAGGCAGCTGCGATCTTTTCAAAGTTCATCACGTTACCGCCGCCGACCCAGGACATTCTCCGGTCATCGCCGTCCTTGAACATATCCTTGAAATGTACGCAGGGCAGACGACCCTTCAGTCTCTTGATTTCTTCCAGAGGTTCGTAGCCGCCGTACTTTACCCAGTAGGTATCCAGGGTGAAGCCCATGATGGAAGCGTCGAATTCGTCCGCCAGATGTTCCATGACGTTCCGGCCGTCCGCACACTTGCTTTCATATTCCCAGTTGTGGTTGTGGTACATGAACAGCTTGCCGGCTTCCTTGATCTTCTTTGCCGCAGGAGTAGCTTCTTCCACAAACTTGGGCAGACCGTCCACGCCGCCGAAGAAACCGCCGATCCCGATGTGGTCACAGCCGAATGCAGTGTGTTCAGCGATGACGGCGTCGGTTTCATTGATGATGCGGTTATAGTTGTAGTGGGTGATGCCGCAGGTCAGACCGTTCTTCTTCAGCTCTTCGCCCAGCCATGCTGCGTCAAATGCGCAGGTACCGGAGATCTGTACGGTGGTGTAGCCGATGTCCGCTACTCTCTTCAGGCTTTCTGCCAGATCCTCAGTGGTCTTGCAGAAGTCACGGATGGTATAAAACTGTGCACCGATTTTCATTGTATATTCCTCACTTTTTCAGAATTCAAAACGATTATTTGCCGGCGTAGATGGTACCGGACTTTACCTTGTCGATCACTTCGATGACCTTCAGCGCTTCCGCCAGCTTTACGGGGAATGCCTTCCCTTCCCGGATGGTTTCATACATATGATCCCAGTACCGGGTTGTGCCGCCTCCCAGATCCGTGCCGAAGGGAATGTCTTCTTCCACCCAGGTCAGCACTTCATCGTTGCCGAAAGATGCGCCGGTGCCGGGGGTGTTGGGATCCGCTTCGATTTTGGAAAGCTGTACGGAGGGATCCAGATATTTGGCGTGGAACTTGCTGCCCGCGGATACCATGGAACCTTTGGAACCGTAGATCATGTATTCGGGAGTGGACTGTGCCACGCCGCCGGAGATTTCCATGTCCACAATCCGTCCGTTTACGCCGGTGAACACGATCTTGATATGGTCTTCACAGTCCCCGGCTGCCGCAACCTGCTGGATGTTGGAATACATATTCACATAGTCGCCGCCGCAGAACTGCAGGGAGTGGTCTACGATATGGGGGCCCCAGTTCAGAAGCTGGCCGCCGCCGAATGCGGAGATGGTCTGCCAGTCGTTCCGTCTCTGGTACCCGTTGCGGGTCAGCTTGATTTCGTATACATGGCCCAGCTTGCCGGAATCGATCACTTCCATGGCCTTTTCAAAGCCATATTCAAACCGGCGGTTGTGGTGGATGTACAGATGGGGACCGGCGGGCTTGCTGCCCAGTGCGGCCAGTTCTCTTGCTTGTTCTGCGGAAATGCAGTAGGGCTTTTCCATCACCACATTCTTACCGGCTTCCAGTGCCAGCTTGGCATGGGCATAATGGTCGCAGGAACGGGTGGCGATAATCACCAGTTCGATATCCGGATCGTTCACCAGATCTTCCACCCGGGAATAGGTTCTGCTGCCGAACTGATCTGCGAAGGACTTTGTACGTTCTTCAATCAGGTCACACACGGCGGCAATGGTATATTTATCGGGACGGGAGCTGAGATTGCCCCGGTGCATGCCGTTGCCGGCTCTGCCCAGACCAACCAGACCCACCTGAATCGGTTTTGACATAATACGCCTCCTTGAAAATGGATTTCTGCATAGTACTATTATGCCTTTTTCCTGCTGAAAAGTCAAGTGGTTTTCCCGGAATTTAAATGAATTTTACAGGATTCCGGCGTCCTCGCACCAGTCCATGTACGGCTTTCCGTTCTCATCAAAGCGGACTTCCAGAACCACATAAGTGGAGGTGAAATACTTCTCACCGTTTCCGCCCCACCGGTCGCCCACATAGTAGATCCGGCCGTCCTTTTCCAGCATGAAAGCGCTCTGGGAACGATAGGTGGTCTCGTCGCCGATGTTTTCCAGCAGCGTCCAGCGTCCGTCAATCCGGGATGCCTTGGACCATTTGGCCTGATTGGGCGCCCAGCCGGTGCAGTAGGAAGAGATCATATAGTATTTGCCGTTATAGGTAAACAGCGTCGGCGCTTCTCTGTACTCATGCTGGAACAGGGTGCGCACATGCTCGTCCACATTGAGAAAATCTTCCGTCAGGCGGTAGATATGCAGATCCGCATTGTCACGGGCGGCGGAAATGAAGTAGGTGTCCCCTTCCAGATCCGTGAACAGGGTGCAGTCTCTGGACATGTGTCCGTAGGGATTGAAGCTGCCGTGGTAGACAAAGCCGCCGTCCGGTCTGTCGGAGGAAGCAATGCAGCAGCGGGCGTCCAGATAGTTCACACCGTTTTCCCAGTGGGCCCACAGGACAAACTTCCCTGTTTTGGCATTGTACATCACCTTTGGGCGTTCCACATTCACCTTGCCGTTTCCGCTGTCGGGATTGGTCAGCCGCAGGTCAAACTTGCCGGAGGTGTGTGCCGCAGGGGTGTCGGTGGTCAGGATGTGGGAACAGAACTGCCAGTGCTGCAGATCCTCGCTTTTGTAGCAGGATACGTAAATATTGTCTCTCCGGTCTTCGCCGTACCAGTAATACCAGCCCTCATGCTGCAGGATATACCCGCCATGGGCATGGATCACATTGCCGTCGATATCCAGATAGGGTGTGCCGTTAATCATAAATACTCCTTTCTGTGCCGGTTCTCAGAAGTAGATTGCCGGGATTTCTTCCGCCTTCCGTTCTGTGGGAGGCAGGATGCCGTTCACCACATCATAGATTTCCCGGTGAGTCTGCATGATCCCTTCTTCAAATTCGGTGTAAGGCCTCTGGGTGACGTCCACAATGCCGATCTGGTAGTTTTCCCCGTCGAACCGTCCCAGATAGGCCTGGTCGTTCAGGGTAAAGTAATGGGCTCCCAGACACATGGGATGGCAGGCGGCTCTGTGCATATAGTACCGGTAAGCGGCCCCCCGTTCTGCCTGAGAGGCTACCCCGCGGATCCCGGTGGCGTCCAGACCTTTGTCCAGGGCACCGAAATGGAATTCCCCGATCATCACCGGCTTTCCCACCAGGGCCGAGAAATTCCGGATGGCGTCGGTGGGATCCATGCTGTAGCAGTTGAAACTGAAAATATCCGTGAACTCCGCTCCGGCCGCCAGTGTTCTGGAAGACAGCCATGCGTACCGGATTCCCAGATTCAGGTGGTTACTGTCGTACTTCCGGATGGCGGCGGAGGGAATGCGGATGTACTCCCGGATCAGCTCTTCGGAATATCTGTCCAGCAGCGCCAGTCCCGCCGGGGAGATGGTATGGCAGGGGATCCGTCCGGTTTCCAGTGCCGCAAAGTCTGCAAAATCCGTTCCCCATTCCGCATTCAGTGCGCCGATGTCCGCATACTGTTCCTGCAGCCATGCAATCAGCCCTCTCCGGCTGTACGTGGAAGCGGGATTATCCAGTGTCATGGCGGCCACATTCAGGTCGTTGACAAATGCCCATGTGGGTTCATTGCCCAGGAAATAGCCCAGCAGTGCGGCACTGTCCGCATAAGCCCTGATCTGTTCTGCCCAGCGGTCTGCATCTGCCGCAAAGGCCGGATCCAGTACATCGGGGAAATCCCGGAAGATATAGTTTTCCGTCCGGGGGTACCCGTGCATGATATAGGTATAGGGAATATTGTACTTCTGTGCGAAGGGAATATCACTCCAGCAGGCCACGGTGTTGAAGCCCCATTTGCGCATCCGGGCAGCGGTCAGATCCTGCCAGCGGTCATAAGCGGCATCTCCGAAGGATTTGTACATATTGGATGCATGCCAGCTGAAATAGTGCTCCCGTCTCCATCCGGCGATATATCCCAGTTCTCTCTCCGGCATGGGTCCGGTCAGCTGATGGATCCCTTCCAGATTGCAGTCCCCGTCGATACCCACGCAGTCCAGTCCGGTGGAGAAGAATTCATACCCGTCCGGATCCGCCAGCACATACCGGCCATGGTATTTTTCCAGGGTGAAGAATCCATTCCCGGCTGTCACCTTATGCTGCAGATTGCCGCCCCATCTGGATCGGTTGGAACCTTCCAGGGGAGAGGGCGGATTTTCAATCTCCTCCCGCATCCGGGCCACCATTTCTTCCACGCTGCGGGTCTTGCCGGGCCAGTCAGTGAGGGTCTTCTGCCCCATTTCGTCCACCAGCGGAGTAGGCGCAATATTATGCTCCACCGGGCCGTGGGATACGCCGCAGCTGTGGATTTCCAGGGTAATGGGATGGATATTCCGCATATTGTGAAGCCGGAAGGAAGTGATATCCTGCCAGTCCACAGGAACGCCGCTGAATACGCTTTTCAGTCTCCCGGGAGTTCGCGGCAGAAAGACCACCTTACCGGACAGTGCCCCCACCGGGAACGTGATCTTCGCCCGCACACCCGGCAGCATCCCCATGTTCAGGGTAGCTTCTCTGCCGTCGTCGGTGCGGAAAGTGTAGTAGAATCCCACGCAGGCAGGTGTCCGCAGGGTCGCTTCCAGCACAATCCAGTCCTCTTCCGCAATTTCCAGTCCGCAGAAGGTGCCTTTCGGGAAACTGCAGGCAAGAGCGCCGCTGCCGTCCGCCGGGAAGGTATACAGATTGTCCTGCACCGTCACCCTGTCACAGAACAGGTCGGCCGGGTTCAGTGCCGTAAAGGGAGAAGCATTTGCCATAACAGCCACTTCCTTTCTATCTATCAATACAGTTATGTTCTGCCGGTTTCATCCGGTACTTCCGGATATACAGCCTTCTTCACATCGTCCGCTGTGATCCGCATCAGGTCTTCTTTCGTCACCGTTTCCATCCCGGCAATCCGGTTGGCCTGTTCGGTCAGAATCTTTTCAAAGGTGTTCCGTACCCCGCGGGCATTGCCGAACTCTCCTGCCTCCCCGGAAACGGCGTCGAAGTATGCCGTGATCTCCGTTTTGGCATCGTCGTCCAAGGTGTAGCAGCTCTTTTTGCACTGCAGGTCAAAGATACCGGTCATTTCTGCGGCGCTGTAGTCGTCAAAGTGCAGGTACTTGTTGAACCGGGAACGAAGCCCGGGGTTGGAATCCACGAATTCTTCCATCAGTTCGATGTATCCCGCTGCAATTACAACCAGATCATCCCGGTTGTCTTCCATGGCTTTCAGAATGGTATCCACCGCTTCATACCCGAAGTCGTTTTCGGATTTGGATGTCAGGGTATAGGCTTCGTCGATGAACAGCACCCCGCCCGCCGCTTCTTCCGTTACCTTGGCGGTTTTGATAGCCGTCTGTCCGATGTACCCTGCCACCAGCCCGCTGCGGTCCACTTCTACCAGATGCCCCTTGGAGAGCAGTCCCAGAGAATGGTACACCCGTGCCATAAACCGGGCGATCATGGTTTTCCCTGTGCCGGGGTTGCCGGAGAAGACCATATGGAGGGACATATCCGCTGTGGGCAGACCGTGATCCCGGCGCATTTTGTACACCGTAGCCATGTTGATCAGGTTTGTGACCTCTTTCTTCACAGCCTCCAGACCGATGTATTCGGCCAGCTCCTTTTTCAGATCCTCCATATTTTCCTTCGGCGGCAGTTCCTCATCCTTTTCGGTGACGCCTCCGCCATCTCCGCCGTCCGATGCCTTTGCGGGAGGCTCGATTTTACCCGTTTTTCCGTCGGCAAAGGACTGTCCTCCCACCACCGGCTGTTCTCCGGCAGGTGCATTGGTGACCGGCGTACCCGGTTTCGGGGCCGTCTGCGTCGTGGCGGGTGCGGTTTTGTCTGTCGTGCGGGCGGTTTTGGAGCTTCCCCATATGTCATCGCTGAGCCGTCTGATGTTATTCTGGGTCATCTGCCGGATCAGATCCAGCTGCATGGCGATGATTTCGTCTCGCTTGTCGGGAGCCATTACTTTACAACACCCTTCTTCAGCAGGATATTGGCATAAATCGCACCTTCCCCGGTAACCACAACGGCATACGCCTTCTTCGCTCTGTCATAGAACGCCTGTCTTTCCAGGAACTGGGGCTGCTGGCTGGTGTGGGGGGCGATGATCTTTTTGTATTCTTCCCAGATCGGAATATCCAGATCCTTGTCGGATTCGGTCTTGTCCATCAGGTACACACAGTCGGCATAGGTATCCAGCGGAATCAGCTGCAGAATGGCTTCCAGCAGTTCGGGCACACCGGTACCGTCGGAGCGCAGAACAATATTGTCCTTGCCGACACTGTGTCCCGGGAAGTTGCCGTCGGAGATTACGATTTCGTCGCCGTGACCCATCTTGGCCAGGGTGTAAATCAGCTCAGGGGAAAGAATCTTCGGAATACCTTTTAACATACTAACAATCTCCTTATGGGAAAAGAATTTTTTCGGTTATGGGAGAGTACAGTTCTCCTTATAAGAAGTATACCATATTTCTCCCGCAATGGAAAGAGGATTCTGTGAAAAAGACGGATTTTTTTCACCGCAATGGTCTTTTGCCGCACCATTCCGCCTTGACTTTTTCTCCCATCCGTGATACACTGTAGGAAATCGGAACCTGGAGGTTTATGCACTGTGATCAGTATAGCAATGACATGTTCCCGGAACGGTTCGGCGGACGTAATGCAGACCCGGTACTGGGAAGCGCTGGTTCGTTTCGGAAACGCCTGCGGCATCGAAGTGGCACCCTTTGTTCTGCCGCAGCATACAGACGAAAATTACATCCGCTGGGGTCTGGAACATTTTGACGGTTTTCTCTTTTCCGGCGGGGTGGATCTGGATCCCGTTCTGTACGGCGAAACCAACGATGCGGGTCTGTCGAAAGACATCTCCCCTGCCAGAGACACCTTTGAGCTGGCACTGGGGAAGGCAGTTCTTGAAACAGGCAAGCCCACCTTCGGAATCTGCCGCGGCATCCAGTCCATGAATGTGGCAGCAGGCGGTTCTCTCTGGCAGGACATTCACAGCCAGTGGTGTCTCGCCGAACACTGTCCCAAGGATGCCAACGACAAGCCCCGGCATACCGTACATGTAAACGGCAGGCTGGCGGAGATTCTGGGAACGGACACGGTGGAAACCAACAGCTATCACCACCAGTCCCTGAAAATCGTTCCGGCCGGTGCGGACATCCTCGCCCATGCCCATGACGGTGTGGTGGAAGCCTTTGCCCTCAGAAACCATCCCTATTATCTGGGTGTCCAGTGGCATCCCGAGCTGGATCCGGACTGGGTTTCCGAAAAGATTTTTGTGGATTATCTGCAGACCGTTCTGGCACTGAAAAAATAAGGATACAACAATACCGCATCCTCTCCCCCACTTCCGGAGAAAGAATGCGGTATTTCTGTTTCCTTATCTGCTCAGTCCAGCCAGATGGGGTTAGTCCAGGCCTGTTTTCCGTCCTTGTCGATCACGGTCATGCGTACATATCGGTATCCGCACGCATCTCCTTCCCCGATGTTGAATTCCACATGGGTGATATTGCCTTCCGGATCCCGGCGCATATGGGAGGGATGCATGTCGCTGTGGAGCCGTACTTTGGCCACAGGAGAACATTCCAGAATGGCTTTCCCGTCTTCCACATAGAAGTCGTAGATTTCCGGGCCGCAGGAGGCGTAGAAAGCCCCATTTTCCAGTGCGTTCAGAATGGAGGCAATGTTGTTTTCCGCCCGGACTCTGACCCAGCCTTTGCAATGGTGGTGCATGCCGTGGCCGTCGTCGGTGGCAACGCCGTAGATCTTCACACCCTGTCCCAGCAGTTCATCCCAGTAGGCGGCATTGTTGTCCATTTCGTATTCGATGGCACAGCCGCTGTTCCACAGTTCCATGGCAAAGTTGCCCTGCAGCTTGTTGAAATAGGATGCGGGCGTGGAACTCCACTGGGGATGGCAGTAGATGGTCAGGTTCTTTTTGGCATG
>JAFQGY010000309.1 GCA_017415325.1 Clostridia bacterium | reverse complement strand
TTCCAGAATCATCACGGCAGTCAAAGCCGTTACCAGCAGGGCACTTGTGATAAACCGGGGCAGATCCCAGGAAATGGCCACCGAGGAACGACTGTGAAATACCCGGACGAAGAACATCATAAAGTAGGATACAGCCGTAGAAAGGGCGGCACCCATAGGGCCCAGAACCGGGATCAGCAGGATGTTGCCGGTCACGTTCAGTACGGCGCCGATGAGAATGGTTACAAAGGTTGCCACACTTCGCTTGTCCACCATGTAAACGGAGGTCAGGAAATTGGACAGACAGCAGAAGGCAGTGGCCAGTGACAGCATGGGAACATACCGCCACCCTGCATAGTAGTCCGGGCCTGCCAGCAGACTTTGGGAAATTCTGGCTGTTACGATCAGGCAGGCGGCGCCCACGAAGGTAATTGCCTGATATACTCTTGCCACATTGGAGAACAGCCTTGCCCGCTCTTCCTTTGGCTGATTGGCAAAAGCAGTGATCTGCCATGCGTAGGTGAAAATATTGGACACCACAATCAGCATGGTAGGCATTTTGTTGGCGACGGAATAAATCCCGTTGGCACTTTCTCCCAGTATACCGGTGATGATAAACCGGTCGGACATGTTGATGATCCAGCTGCACACGGTGGTGGGGATCAGGGGAATGGCGTACCGGAGCATGTCCCAGTCGGTGGCCAGCCGGTCTTTTCCACGAATCGAGGAAAGATCAAAGGCCCGCCACTGCTTGTCCCGGAAGATATAGAAGAAGGAGCAGATCACGTCCGCCAGAATGCTGGAGAGCACGTATCCCGCTACACCCCAGTGGAAAACAGCCAGGAACAGGATATTCAGCCCGATGGCCACGGCCGTACAGAGGATCCCGCCTTCCGCATAGAGCCGCACATTCCCGCAGGAACGGGAGAACTGGGCACAGGCGGCATGGAAGTTGGAGGCGATGACGTAGAAGCAGACCAGGATGGTGTATCCGTTGGTATAGGGAATCAGATCCAGCAGGGGATAGCAGGCCAGCAGCAGGGCAGACCCGAGAGCAGTGACCACGATCCCGAAGGTATAGACGGATTTTTTGTCGGTGACCCCGTCCAGCCCGAACCGGATGACCGCATTGGCAATCCCGGCGGAGGCGATGGGAATCAGCAGATTGGACAGCTGCACCACATTGTCCATGATCCCGTATTCTTCGGTGGAGAGCATGGCGGTGTAGAAGGGGGTCAGGAGGAAAACAAGCAGCTTGGAGCCAAAGGTACTCAGCGCAATGAGCAGCGTATTGGACAAGAGCTTCTGATAAACGTTCACGGGGAAACTCCTTTGCGGTTTTTGGAAAAATAGCTATACTATAGTATACCACAAAACCGGCGGATACGGAAGGGGATATACGGAATTTCCGGTGGTTATGGGAACAAAAAAACAACAGGGTTGCGAATCCTGTTGTTTCGGGGTGGACTGTGGTTTCCCATAGTCCTGCATCGGCCTAAGCCCAATGTGCCGATGGCCATGGTCGTGAAAGAGGTTGCTCTTCCATGATTACGATGTCAATTGTATTATAGCATATTCCAGAAGCAATTGCAAGGGCAGCCAGCGAAAATTTCCGGCAAAAGCAGAAAATCACGCAGGAAAAGGTATGGTATGTTTCGCAGGCATACCCGGCACAAGAACCATTGGGGGATTCTCAGATTCCTGCAGATGCCGGATTTTTTACGCTGTCAGAATCGCTGCAGTCAGAACTGTGAACGATTCCGGATATGTAGCATTACTTCTTCTTGTAGTTCAGCCACTGCAGGTAAAGGCCCAGAAGACCGATTACCAGCATGATTACATCGTAATTCATGGCTACCTCATTTCTCTGCGGTGCCGCAGTACAGTATAGCACATATCCGGACAAATTGCAATATCCGCATTGTTTCCCCCCTCCCCCCATGTTCACCAAACATTCATCAAATCCCCCTTGACGAATTCCTACAGGTCATGTATAATATTCCTGATACCGAAAATCTTACCCCATACCACAGGAGGGTTTTATGCATACAAAACGGATTTCCGCACTGCTGCTGGCGGTGCTTATGCTGCTGTCCATGACGGCCTGCACCTCGGAAGAACAGCTGGCGTCCAAGGCCATTGACATTTCTCTGGAAGGCCCCACAGCCACCTCGGAAGGGGACGGCGTACATATCGACGGGGGACAGATCACCATATCCAGCCACGGCATCTACCGGATTTCCGGAACCCTGGCGGAAGGACAGATTCTGGTGGACTGCGCCGATGCCGGGGAAGTGTGGCTGCTGCTGGACGGGGCCAATATCACCTGCTCCACCGGGGCGTGCATCTATGTGAAACAGGCCGACCTGACCCATATTTCTCTGGAAAAGGATACCGTGAACACCCTGACCGACGGGGTGGGATATATCTTTGATCCCGGCGACGATGAACCGGACGGCACCCTCTTTGCCAGAGACGATCTGGTACTGCAGGGCGAAGGTTCTCTGGTCATCGACGCCAACTTCAAGAACGCCATCGCTGCCAAGGACGACCTGACCATTTCCGGCGGTACCTATGATATTGTGTCCGTAGGGCACGGCATCAAGGGCAAGGACAGCCTGACCATCACCGGCGGGAAAGTCTATGTGATTGCGGAAGGGGACGGGCTCAAGTCCACCAATGCGGAAGGCGGCAGCAAAGGGGTCATCAACATTTCCGGCGGCGTAGTGGACGTGTTTGCCGGGGACGAGGGGATGCAGGCCATCTCTGACATCACCATATCCGGCGGTGTGGTGCACGTGGACAGCCAGAACAACGGTCTGCGCTCCGGTACGGCACTGAACCTGACGGGGGGAGAACTGAACATCAATGCGGAAGACACACCCATCGATGCTCCTGCGGAAAACAGAACCGGCGGGATTCTGACCATCGGCGGGATCGCACAGTAAACAGACGAAAAGAAACGGGAATACCATAGGGGGAAACGATGACGGGGAAGAAAACAAAACAGGGGCTGTCTCTGCGGTTCCTGACAGAACTGCTTGCCGGCCTGACGGTGCTGCTGTATCCCATGGTGGTGACGGCGGTGCTGTCCATGCTGCAGACGCTGGCGGCGGAAAAAGGCGGCGGAGGAAAGGGACTGGACGTGTTCTGTATGCTCCTGACGGCGGCAGTGTGGCTGGGGGCGGCTTTGCTGACGAAAACCCGATGGATGGGCAGAGCCCTGCCGAAAACCGGGCTGGTGCTGTCGGGGATGCTGTTTCTGTCGGTGCTGTTCTATGTGCTGGCCTTTGCCATGGAACAGGAAGTGATCGGCTTTTCCGGCGTCCTGTGGGCATTTTGCAGACTGCTCGGCGCACCGGCGGCTGTGTCCGTGGACGGAATGCAGGCTCTGCTGGGAACGGAAACGGGAACAGCTGCGATGCTCTCCTGCGGCGTATATCTGGCGGTGAGCTTTCTGGCGGCGTTTCCGGGGAAGGAATCCGGGAAACAGAATCCGAAGGCAGCCGGGAAAAACTGAACTATATAAGGAGGCAAAACCCATGAAACGTATGATGACCATTCTTCTGCTGGCGGCACTGCTGCTGGCATCCTGCGGCAATGCACAGACCGGGGAAACCACGGCGGATCCCGCAGAAACCGCAGCCGCACAGACCGAAACGGAAACGGAAAGCCCGCTGGACAAACTGCCTGCCGGGGACTTTGGCGGTGCGGACTACCATATGCTGGGGGATGTCAACTCCAACTGGTGGATCATCTCTCTGTACAGTGAGGAAATGACCGGGGAGATTATCAACGACACGGTGTACGAACGGAACCACTATGTGGAAGACCTGTACAATGTGACCATCTCCCACACGGAAACCAAGCAGGCCGGGAACGATATCAAAGCATCTGTCCAGAGCGGCACCGACGAATACGATGTGGTATGGGAACGGCTGAACCAGCTCATTACCCCCGCCCAGTCCGGACAGCTGTACAATCTGTACGACTACGACGGATTTGCCTTTGACGCTCCCTGGTGGGACAACGACTCCGTGGACGCCCTGACCATCAACGGCAAGGTGTTTTTCGCCTGCAATGACATCAACGTACACACCATGGAAGGCTGTTCTGCCATGTATTTCTCCAAGACGCTGGCAGATATCAACGGTCTGGAAAGCCCCTATACCCTGGTGAGAGAGGGCAGATGGACGCTGGACAAGATGGCGGAAATGATCTCTGTGGTCATCGGGGACACCAACGGGAACGGTGCGAGAGACCAGGGAGACTCCTTCGGGCTGGTTACCGGCATCGGGCAGTTCCTGTCTCTGATCAACGGGGCAGGGGATCAGCTGGTCATCCGGGAAAGCACATCGGACGGGGACACCTTCACCCTCCATCTGGCGGACGAAAACGTCATCGGCATTACCGAAAAGGTCTGCGCTATCCTGAACGACAAGGATCGCACCGTGATTGTAAACGACGACGCATGGGGATACGACTCCTTCTATCAGGACGAGAGCCTGTTCTACATCATGCAGCTTGGCTCCGTCATCGGGATCCGGGAAAACATGGAAACCAACTTCGGGATCCTCCCATTCCCCATGAAGGACGAAGCACAGGGGTATTATACCACCTCCATGGAAGCCACCGCACAGGCCATGTGTATTCCCATCAGCGCCCAGGAAACCGACATGATCGAGATGGTGACGGAAGCGCTGGCGGTGTACTCTGACCAGTACCTGATCGATGCGTATTACGACACCACCCTGAAGGGCAAGATCGCCCGGGACGAGGACACCACGGAAATGCTGGACATCCTCACCGGCAGCCGAACCTTTGACTACGCCAGCGTATACGGCGCATGGAACGTGTACAACCGGTTCTACCCCCATGTCCGCAAAAGCGGCGGCAGCGAACTGGCATCCTTTGCGGCCTCTATCCAGGATTCCTTTGATTCCTCTGTGGCCAAGACCATTGAAGAATACCGGAAACTGGAAGGCTGAATCCTGTATACTCCCTCCACTGAATGGAAACCAAACAAAAGGAAGAGACTCCCAGACCGGGAAAATCTCTTCCTTTTTCTATACACTGCACAAAATGTGCGTACAAAATACTTCTTACTTCTTATCTCTTACTTCTTACTTTACCACAATCTCTCTCCCCAGCGCCGTAGCATAAATTACCACACGCCGGATTTCTTCCTCGAACATGGCGGCGCAGATTTCCTTATAATACGCCAGCTGTGCCCCATGCCGTTCGATGAACCGGGCATCCGCCAGCGCAGGATTCTTATATTCCTCCGCTGTAGGTCTGTCGGTCTTGTAGTCCACCAGCGTCAGCGAACCGTCGGCTTCCCGGAATACGCAGTCCACCACACCCTGTACAATCAGCCGCACCCCGTCCCGCCGCAGAACCTCGGCAAAATCCGGGTTTTCCGTGAACCGGTGGGCGTCCATGGGGGCGTTGAACCGGAATTCCCGGCGGCACAGAGGGGCGGCAAGCATCCGGGCAAAGAGACCGCTCTTCCGGAACCGTTCCAGCTGGGTCACATATACTCCCCGGGCCGTTTCTTCGTCCAGAAAATGCTTTTCCACCAGCCGGGTCAGTTCCGCTTCCACCCCGTTTTCCGCCAGATTCGCAAAATCCGCAAACTGCAGGAACATATGGGTGGCAGTCCCACGCTGGGCGGCGGTCATCTGCTCTGCCGTGCCGGTCATGAACCGCGGCAGGGGCATTTCCCGTCTGGCGGCTTCTGTTGTCCCGGGAACGGCGGCTTCCGGCTGTGCTTCGCTTTCCGGCGGTACGGCTTCCGGAGAGGGCTCGTCCAGGGAAAGACGGATTTCCTCCGGTGTGTCGTCCAGAACCCGTTCGCGGAGTCCCGATACCGTCAGCTTGGCGGGTACCTTTGCCAGATAGGACAGCGGATAGACAAAGTCCATGTTGTCTGTCAGCAGCGCATCCCAGTCCGGTACCTCTGCGGTTTCTTCGGACGCATCCGGCAGAGCGGCGGCGGCTTCGTCCGTCTGTTCCACCGTCAGCAGCCGAAAACAGGGATCCGGCCCGTGGGCAAGAGCGGCAGAGGTGATCCACTGCAGATAGGTGCATCCGCCGGTGACGCTGTAGGCCGTGGCGTATTCCGCATCCAGACGGCAGGCAGCGAGAAATTCTTCCGCATCCTTCACTTTCCCGGTGACCACCAGACGGTTTCTGGCACGGGTCAGCGCCACATACACCACCCGCATTTCTTCCTCCACCGATTCCAGCCGCTTCTTCTCCCCGATGGCCGAACGCAGGGCAGTGCCGCACCGGGCATATCCCCCCGTATCCGGCAGACGCATCCCGAAGCCCAGATCCGGATCAAAGAGGATGTCTCCCATTTCGTCCCGGGCATTGCGCCGTTTGGAGCAGGCGGACACGAACACCACAGGGAATTCCAGCCCCTTGGATTTGTGGATGGAGAGAATGTGCACCGCCGGCAGACTGTCCCCTTCTCCGGCAGACTGCTTTTTGTCCTGCAGTTCCTCCGCATAGGTGAGAAAGCCCCCCACCCCGCCGAAAACACCGGACTCATACCGGCGCGCCAGATCGTACAGGGCATGGAGATTGTCCTTTTCCGCCGGATTGTCCCGTACCTCCGGCAGATCAAACAGGCCATACATCCGGAACAGCTCGTCCAGAAACCGGTCAGCCCGCATCCCGTGGGCCATCTCCCGCATTTCCGCCGCAGCATCCCGGAACCGGCGGCACTTTTCCACAAGATCTTCCGGCAGCGGCTCGGGTTCCTGCGGTACAGCGGTGTCTGTGTCCACAGGCTGCCCGGAAACACCCCGGTTTTCCACAGGATCGTTTTCCCACGGCGTGTCCCCGGAGAGCATTTCTTCCCCGGCAAATCCATCCTGTGTACCCGTTTCTCCCGGAACCATGGAGTTTTCCACAGGATCCGTTTCCGCAAACATGGAAAGCTGTGCACCGGTCATTTCCGCAGAGGCAGTTTCGTCGGCACAGGGATCGGTACCAGCAGCTGTATCCGCATCTTCCGGTGCGAACTTCCAGTCCGGGTCGGCGGCCATCTGCACCACATAATACAGCGGCATGTCCCCATCCCAGTGATACCGGGCGGCCAGGGTTTTCCGGCTCCAGTCCCGCAGGAGTACCATCTCATGGGTAGCAAAGCCGAACAGGGGGGAGTGCATGGCCCCGGCCACCGGAATGTCGTACAGGGGATTGTCGGCGGTGTGGAGCAGGCACATGGTCAGCAGTACCGCCGGGGACGCAAACAGAACCTCTCCCCCCGGCATCTGCACCGGAATTCCCCGTCTGGCAAGGGACTGCCGGAATGCTGCACCGTTTGTATCGGGACTGCGCAGAAGAATGGCGAAATTTTCCGGCGTCAGCGGCTTGCCGTCGATCTGTTCGTGGGCCAGCATATCGGCAATCCGCTCGGCCACATACTCCGCTTCGGGATCGGCTTCTTCTCCATCCGGTTCCGCAGATCGGGTGTCTTCGTCATCTTCCTCTGCAGAAGGCTTTTCCACCAGTACAATCTCCGCCGGAATCTTCTCCCCGTCCCCCTTGCCGAACACCAGCGCATCCTCCGGGGCATAGGGCATGGATGTACGGGACAGCAGGTAGTCCGACACCAGATTCACAAAATCCACCACGGTGCTGTCACAGCGGAAGTTCTCCGACATGAACAGACAGTGCCCCGCATCGGGAGAAAAGGGAACCTCCGGCGCAGACATCCCTAGATCGGCAGGCATTTCCTCTGCGGCCACGGGACTCTGCACCGGCCATCTGTCCCTGTACCGGGCGAATACAGACGGCTCAGCACCCCGGAAGCGGTAGATGGACTGTTTGCTGTCCCCCACCATGAACCGCGGCGTCTCTGCCCCCAGTGCCCGGAAAATGGCGTCCTGCACCCGGTTGGTGTCCTGGTATTCGTCCACGAAAATATAGTCAAACTGCCGCCCCACCTCCAGCGCCGCTTCCGTGGGATTTCCGTCCCCGTCCAGAAACAGCTGCAGTGCCAGCGCTTCCAGATCCCCGTAGTCCAGCAGGGAACGGCTCATTTTCCGGCCGCGGAAGGCTTCGGCATAGGCACCCAGCACCCGGGAGCAGGTCACAAGCAGACCGGCCGTGCGGGATACGGACTCCGCCACCAGTTCCGCCGGGTCGGAGAAGAAGCTGTCGGAAAAGCGGGAGATGTCTTTTTTCATGGCATTCCGTACGGCTTTGAAGGCATCGGACTCTTCCGTGGCGTCCTTTGCGGCCAGCCTGCCCAGCTTCACCGGCGTGAAATCCGCAAACATGCGCCGGATCTGTTCATAGCTGCCGCCGTCAAGTGCCGCATCCAGCCCGGCAAGAAAATCCAGATCCCCCTGTGCTGCGGGGCCGTACTGTTTTTCCGCATTCCCGTCGAAGTGATTCCGCAGATGGGCAATGGTGCGGGTATAGTGATCCACGGCGGCACGGATTCTCCGGCGGATCGGTTCGCTCTGGGGCATGGCAAAAAAGTCCCCGCCCTCCGCCAGCGCCTGCCCGTACCGGACGAGAGAAGCGGCATCCTCCCCGGCAGAGGTGATCTGCGCATAAATGGAAAGCAGTGTTCTGTCCAGTGCCTCCGTGTCCCGGCTTCCCGCAAGCGTGTCCGCCAGCGTCACAAAATCCGGCTCCCCGGCGGCGTAGAAATCGTCCAGGGTGTCCCGCATGGCCTCCTGACGCAGGGTATCGATTACGGCTTCATCCCCGATGGTGAAGTCGGGAGAAAGCCCCAGAGCGGCGAAGGAGGGGCGCAGGGTATGGTACAGGAAGGCGTGGATGGTGGAGATCTGGGCACCGGGCAGTTCGGTCAGGTGTCGTGCCAGCTTCCGGCTTCCGGTAGACTTTGCCCGATCCGTAATCTTCTGCCCGATCCGCCCCCGCAGTTCCGCCGCCGCCGCTCTGGTATAGGTCACAATCAGCATCCGGGACAGCGAAGCCCTGTCATTTTCCAGCAGATACAGAATCCGCTCCGTCAGCGTAGCCGTTTTCCCGGATCCCGCCGCCGCAGAAAGAAGCAGATTGTCATCCGGATAGTGGATGGCCGTGGTTTGGGCTGGGGTAAAGTTCATGATACACCTCGATGGTAAGTAAGAAATAAGAGGTCAGAAGTAAGAAGCAGAAGGCCGGAAGTAAGAAATACGAAATCATGTGTACTTCTTATTTCTTACTTCATACTTCTTATTTTACTCTGCATACCGCCCCGAAGGGACAGTACCCGCATTCCTTGCCCCAGGGGTTTGTACGGGGGGAGGCGGCGGATTTTCCTTCGTGCATGTCGCTGGCGATTCTTCCGATGATGGTGCGCAGTTCCCCGTAGAGGGCACCGAACTGGGCCAGATCCTGCAGGGTGGCGCGGCCGGTGAGGGAACCGTCCTTTTTCCGGGTGACGGGGACATATTTTCCGGTGAGTCCGGCATCCATGGCTTCCAGTACCTCTTCATCCCGGAGCCAGATGCCGCTGCGGTTGATGCTGTCGACGGCACGTTCACGGGCTTCTTCCGGGGTCAGCATGGTGTCCGAAGCAACCTCGCCCGGGCGTACCTGAAAATATACGGCACCGGCGGGAAGCAGCTCTGTTTTGGCCGTGTTCTGCGGGGGGCGCAGTCCCCCCTGCCACAGGCTGAACAGATAGAGCAGCAGCTGTACATGCATGCCCTGCCGGATATCGGAGAGGGAGAAGGTGCGGGAGCCGGTTTTGTAGTCCACTACCCGGACGTATTCGCTTCCGTCGTCGGCGGTATAGCGGTCCACCCGGTCAATGATCCCGGAGAGGGTCACCTGTACACCCCCTTCCGTTTCGATGGTCACAGGGCGGATCCGGGGGGCGTCGGGATCCTCTGCGGGCAGACCCACAGGCAGCTCAAATGCCATGGGTACAAACCGTCCCTGGGCGTATTCTTCCATGATGGCTTCCAGAAAGACCGACACGCTCCGCCGCAGACGCAGAAACAGGTACCCCAGCCTGCCGGACTGTTCCACCCCCAGCCGGGACAGGTACCCCTGCACCAGCCGCTCTGCAGTCTCTTCCGTTTCCTCCCGGGGCAGGGGATAGTCACGGCCGGCGGTTTCCCGGAAGAACTGTTCCAGAATGGCGTGGATAAAGCTGCCGATGTCCGGGGCGGTGATGGCGGCGTGGGGGGCTTCCTGCAGGGACATGCCGTACTGACACCAATACCGGAATGGGCAGGCGGAAAAACTGTCCAGCCGGGACTGGGTCAGGCGCATCCGCTCCCCGAAATATGCCCCGATGCAGGCAGAGTCCGCATGGTCGAGGGAGGCATCCATCAGGCCGGGATAATAGGCGGCAGTGTTTTCGGTGCGTGCCCGGAGCCAGGCGGAAAGGGAAGGATCCTCTACCCGGGCGGCAGGATGGAAGATCCGCTTTCCGACAGGCAGACTGTTCCAGGGGATCGGCTTGTTTTCCACCCCGGAACGGCCGGTCAGGGTCAGAATCCGTTCCACACCGGGGGAGGGGATACAGGCTTCTCCGGCACTGGTGCGGGGGCAGAGTACGGTGAGGGTCTTTGCGGCAGAGGAGGCGGTGCGGTAGAACATCCAGTATTCCTCCGCCAGATATTCCTCGCTGCTGCCTGCCAGATTCACGCCCACCCCTTCCAGCAGAATCCGGTCGCTGTCCCGGAAGAACCCAGTGTCGGATACATCAGAGGGGAACTCCCCTTCCACGGCCCCCACCAGAATCACATGATCCACCTGCCCGAACCGGATCCCGTCTGCGGAACCCAGCAGCACTTCATCCATGGCGGTGGGAATGGCGCCGATGTCCATGGAAGCGATCACCCGGGAGAACAGCCCCGAAAACCGGCCGGCATCCAGGGATACATCCCCCAGCAGGGAGGCCATTTTGTCCAGCGCGGCGCAGATCTGTTCCCACACCAGGGCAGTCTTGGCGCCTTCCTCCCGTCTGCCGGAACGGATCTGTTCTTCGGACTGTGCCATGAGCCGGTCATACAGGCCGATCCGGGCGGCAAAGGTCACCAGTCCCCGGCAGATGTCCGTCACGGAGGCGGTGCGGGGCTGTTTTTTTCCGTCTGCTGCGGGAGGGGAGGTGAAAATGTCACAGAAGGCCGCCACGGGGGGAAGCAGCTTGTCCCGGGCACGATTGGCCTCCCGCAGGCAGATTTTCCCCCAGGGAGAAACTTCCGTCCGGTATCCGTCAGGGTTCCAGCTCCAGCCGAATGTCCCCTCTGAAGCGGTTCCGTCTCCGCAGAACATACTCCGTCCCCGGATGTTCCAGGTTTCGGTGTACATGGCGAAGCAGTCCCCTTCTTCTGCGGTCACCGGCGTCAGTCCCGTGGCGATCATCCGCACCAGATCCCGCCGGTCAAAACCACGTGCTTCCACGTTCAGCAGGGACAGAAGCAGCCGTACGGCAGGGGAAGAGGACAGCGGATCCGCCTCGGCCAGGAAGCAGGGAATCCCATGGCGCACCAGGGCAGCATCCAGAATCCCCCGGAGACTGTCCATGCGGCGGCTGACCACGGCAATGTCCCGGTACCGGCACCCCTCCCGTACCTTCTGTTCGATCAGCGCAGCCACCGCTTCGGCTTCCTCATACCGGTCGGCGCACTGGTATACGGTTACGTCTGCATCCGGTTCCCCCGGAGAAATCTGCTCTTCCGGGACGGTGTCCGGGGTATCCGCATCATTCTCCCGCCCCGCCCCGTCATACCGGAACAGTCCCGCCGTGATGGCCCGCAGTCCGGCAGTGGTGTGGCGCATGTCCTCTGCCAGGGAAATGTATTCCGGCAGAAGCCCCAGATCGGCTGCGATCCGCTCCATCTGCAGGAGGAATTTCCGGATCCGCAGGAAGGGCAGCTCCCCGGTGTCCTCCCTGTCGCAGGCAAAGCTGACCCAGAGATCCTCCGCTCCTGCTGCCGCACACCGCAGAATCCGCAGTTCCGGCGGGGTCACGGAATAGAAGGAATCCACAAACACCGTCTTCCCGGCGAAAAAGGGATGGGTTTCCAGTGCCTGTACCAGTGCGTCCATCACGTCATCCCGGTCGGCATAATCCACATGCAGCATTTCTTCATACGCCGCATAGATCAGGGAAACATCCCCCAGCCGTCCCGCAAACCCGGCAGCCCCCTCGTCCCCGGCCAGAGACCCGGCAGCCGTTTCCAGAGTCATGGGAGAGACTCTGTTCCGTTTCAGCTCTCCGATGGCGGCAGCAAGAGCAGGCAGGCTTTTGTCCTCTCTGCCGTCCGCACCGTGGCTATATACCTGCAGCATCTCCCAGACAGACAGCATGGCCCGCCAGAGCACCAGTGTCCGCCCGCCGTCATCGATCCGGGATTTGGCAAGCCCCCCGTACTGCCGGAAAACGGTATTGGCCAGCCGGGTGAAGTTGGTGACCTCCAGCTGCAGCTGACAGGACAGGGGCAGTTCTTCCGCCAGCCGGGATTCCCAGAGCACCGCCTGTTGTTCCGGCACCAGCAGGAGCACGGATTTCCCGGCATCCAGCGCGGTTTTCAGCTGTGTGAGGAGGTATTCGGATTTTCCGCTGCCGGGGCGGCCGGTGAGGTAATGCAGCATGGCTTGTGGCTCCTTTTTTCTTTTGGGATTTTCTTTTGCTTACAGCGGTATGGTTGGTACGATGACCATCGTAGGGGTGTCCTTCCGGACGGGACTCAGAGGACAAGGGAGGGGGGAGATTGACACTCAGGTGCCGTGTCATCCCCCCTCCCCTGCCCTCCGAGACCTCCCACCCCTCCCCCCTTAACTGGGCTGGTT
>JAFQGY010000308.1 GCA_017415325.1 Clostridia bacterium | reverse complement strand
TACATCTGGGCCAAGGGGGAAAACATCCGCATCACCGGCCGGGGTGTGATTTCCGCCGAAAAGGAAAACCATGACCTGGATAAGCACCGGGTACAGCTGCTCCATGCGGACGGATGCAAAAACCTGCAGATCGACGGGATCATCATGCTGGACTCCCCCGGCTGGACGCTGTGCATGGTGCGCTGTGCGGACGTGACCATCCGGAATCTGAAGCAGATCTGCTATAACCCCAACAGCGACGGATTTGACGTATGCTCCTGTCAGAACGTGACCATCACCGACTGCTTCGTGCGGAACTTTGACGACAATATCTCCCTGAAATCCTTCGGCGGGGACAATGTCCATATCCACATGGCTGACTGCATCCTCTGGGCGGACTGCGCACACAATATGCTCATCGGCCCGGAATCAAAACTGGAGGAAGAAAACCGCTTCTGCCACATTTCCTTCCGGAACATCGACGTGCTGGAGCATAAGGAATACAGCGAATTCTTCATGGGCGTCATGGCCATCTTCTGCGCCGACAAAGCGTCGTTCTATGACATCGAATGGGACGGTATCCGCATCGAGCGCATGACCAACGGCCGGATCTTCGACTGCAACTATGTGGATGCCTACGCCAAAACCATCGGCAAAAGCGTGCAGGACGTGCGGATGAAGAACATCGACTGTGCCGCTCCGGTGCTGTACAAGAGCCGGATCCGTGGGCTGGACGCCGAACACACCATGCAGGATTTCGTTCTGGAAAACTTCCGGATCCACGGCATTCCCGTGGCAGAGGGAGAGCCCTCCTTTGAAATCGGAGACTTTGTGGAAAATCTGCAGATCCGGTAAAATACACAACCGTATAAAAACTGAAAACTGCCGCTATCCTGCAGGGGAAACCCACAGGGGGCAGCAGTTTTTTTGGTATACTATCGTTTCCGGATGGCAAAGGACACCGCAAGCAGGGATGCCATGATGCACAGCACCGATATCTCCGGCAGCCACTCCACAAAAGGCGGTCTGGGATTGGCCAGAATGTAGAGCTGTATGTCTTCCATAAAAATGTGGTAGGCAAGCGGCAGACCGAACAGGGGATACAGCAGCACCTTCGTCCGGATCATGCCCCATATGGTCAGGGTGTACAATGCCAGCACCGTCAGATACAGCAGAATGCACAGCACCGTATGGAGCAACGTGGCAAAGGTGAAGGATTTCACAAGGAAGAACAGCACTCCCAGAAATACCGATATCGCCGTCCACCGGGGTTCCGTTTCGCCCCACAGCATCACGGAGAGCACAAACCATACCACAGCCGCAAGGGGCAGAGCAAGATGGATCCAGAACAGCCATGGCGTCAGAGGTGTCAGGCAGAAATACAGAATCCGGATGAGCCCTGCGGCGGCCATGAACCCGAGAGAAACCCGGGCGGCAGGGCTGGATTTCGGGATGACAAACAGACTGTCCGCCATAAGTTACTCGCCCAGATACGCAGGGGCTTCCGCACCGCCGCAGGGGAGATTGACCTGCCGGATCCAGTAGCGGTACCGTTCTCTTTCCAGCTGGGTGGAGTGGTTCAGGGTCACACAGGCACCGGGAGCACAGGAGGCAGCACCGGCACGGGTGATCTTGTAGGTAACGGTTTCCGCACTGTCAAAGATGCCGGAGTTGTCCGTCCACTGTCCGCCGGATACGTTTTCCGCAAGGGACTCATACCCGGGAGCGCTGTCCACCGCACGCCAGATGTGTACGGGCTCTGCAAAGTCCCACGTGAGCTGTCCGGTGCGGGCGGCATGCAGTACGGTGGGAACGGGCAGTTTTTCCTGTGCCGGAATCTCTGCAAAGGTGTATGTACCGCCGATTTCTGTTGCAAATGTCACAGTGTCACCGCAGATGTCCGCCGCAAAACCGATTTTCGCCTGCCCCAGTCCCGGATACCGGAGGGTACAGGGCTGCCCGGCGTGGGAATGTACCGTGATGGTATGGGCGCATCCGTCCTTCCAGCTTACGTCCAGGGTGAATCCGCCTCTGGCCGCCAGACCCGTGTAGGAACCTTCTGCCCATGCGTCCGGGAGAGAGGGCAGGGGAACGATGGCGGATTCGTGGCTCTGGAGCAGCATTTCCGCCACACCGGAGGTACCGCCGAAGTTGCCGTCGATCTGGAACGGGGGATGGAAGTCCCAGAGGTTGGGCAGGGTGCGCTTGCCCAGCAGATTGGAGAACAGCCTGTGGGAGCGGTTGCCGTCGCCGGTTCTGGCCCATGCGTTCAGCCGGTGCGCCAGTGCCCAGCCTGTGGATTCATCGGAACGCAGATCCAGAGAAACCTTGGCGGCGTCCAGCCAGGCGGGGGTGTCGTGACTGATGGAGGTGCCGGGATACAGACCCATCAGCTGGGAGATGTGCCGGTGCCGGAACTCGCCCACTTCGCCGTAGAACCGTTCTTCTCTGTATTCCTTGATCTGTCCGCTCCAGCCCACCTGCACGGGGTCGTACCGGTCCATCTGTTCCCGCAGGGTACGGATTACGGCAAGGTCTTCCGGCGGCAGGTTTTCTTCTCCCAGCAGGTCAACGCATTCCAGCAGGTCTCTGCCGTTTTCCCAGATCATCTGCTGGTCAAAGGCGCATCCCACCGTGTGGTAATACTGCACCGGTTTGCCCCAGGTGTTGGAGAGAATCTGTTCGGGGGAGGCGGAGAATACGGAGAGATACAGGCCGTCGTAGTCCCGGACCACCCTGCACAGGAATTTCGCCATGGAAAGCAGGGCAGGGTACGCAACATCCCGCAGAACGGTTCTGTCCGCCGTAAAGGCGTAGGCTTCCCAGAACAGCTTGGAGGTAAGCCCCCCTGTGCCGGGCCCTGAATGACCGCCGGGGCCGGAGATACTGTAGGCATAGTTGCCGGTGCCGATGGTCCAGCCGCAGTCCCCGGGGATGTCCGATGCGTTTTCGGGAACGGTGTTTTTGATATACTGGGACGCAAACTTTTCTGCCTGGGGACGGAAGGCCTTGTAATAGTCCATGTACGCCTCAAAGGTTTCTC
>JAFQGY010000307.1 GCA_017415325.1 Clostridia bacterium | reverse complement strand
GGTGATGTCCCAGTGCCAGCTTGTTTGCTCCCATCTGTGTACATGCCCCCACCAGAGCACCGCGGCGCAGTTTGGCACACAGGGAGCAGGGAGAGCTTTCCTTCCGTTCCGCAAACACAATCTGTGCAATCTGCGTCTCTTCCAGCCGGTATTCCACATCCAGTGTGTCGCACAGACGGAAAAAAGGTTCATAATCCGCTTTTGTCTGTTCCGGGAATCCGGGCATGACGGTTACGGCACATACGGTAAAGGCATTCGGATAAAACTTCGCCAGGTTCGCCAGCGCTGCCAGCAGTCCCACAGAATCTTTCCCGCCGGACAGCCCAACAGCAATTCTGTCACCCGGCGCAATCATTTCGTAGTGATCCACAGCCTGCCGGAGCCGGCTCAGGACCTTCTGCATTTCTTTCATGTTGTCCCTGCACCGGACAGAACGCCGATGCATATACTTTCTCTGGAATCCAATATTCTTGTGAGGTTTTTCATATGGCTGTAAAGGTTTACATCGACCAGGGCCACAACCCGGTCAACCCCAATGCAGGGGCGGAGGGCAACGGCTACCGGGAACAGGATCTTGTGTACGAAATCGGGCAGCAGCTCTCGGAAATTCTGCAGGCAAACGGACTGGAAACCCGTCTGTCCCGTCCCTTTCCGGACACACAGCTTGGTTCCTCCACCGCCACATCTCTCTCCACCCGGGTCAACGACGCCAATGCCTGGGGCGCGGATTTCTTCATCAGTCTCCACACCAATGCCTCCGTTTTCCCTACAGCGGCAGGCTCGGAAGCGTATGTATTCCGGCTGGGTTCGGCGGCATCGGCTCTGGCAGAGGATATTCTCCTGCAGCTGCAGTATGCCACGGGACTGCCCACCAGAGGGGTATTCGCCCGGCCGACACTGTATGTACTCCGCCGTACCCGGATGCCTGCGGTACTTGTGGAACTGGGGTTTATCTCCAATCCCTATGAGGCTTCCCTGATGGCGAACCAGCCCGGGCTTTTTGCGGGCGGAATTGCCAACGGGATTCTGGCATATCTGGGGATTCTGTAAGGCTTATTTTTTCTCCAGCAGATCGGGCCTGCGTGCCTTTGTCAGCTCCAGAGACTTTTGTGCCCGCCATGCTTCGATGTTGGCGTGATGCCCGGACTGCAGCACCTCGGGAACCTTTCTGCCCCGGAAGGAAACAGGACGGGTATACTGGGGATATTCCAGCAGGTTTTCGGAGAAGCTCTCGTTTTCGTAGCACTCCGGCATGGCCAGCACGCCGTCCACCAGCCGTCCCACGCAGTCGGTCAGGATACAGGCAGGCAGCTCTCCGCCGGTCAGCACATAATCGCCGATGGAGATCTCCTCGTCCACAATTTCTTCGATGATCCGTTCGTCCACCCCTTCGTAATGGCCGCAGAGGATGATGAGCCGGTCGTATTCCGCCAGCCTTTTGGCGGTATCTTCGTTCAGCACCGTTCCCCGGGGAGACATGTAGACCACCCAGGTATTCTCCGGTTTCTCCGGGGCGGGGCGGTCGTCAATTTCCGTATCGGGCACCAGATCCAGCGCCGGGTCGGGAATCACACGGTCTTCCGGTGCTCCGTTGTCCGCCAGTACTGCTTCATAGCACCGGTAGATGGGGGGAGCCGCCATGAGCATCCCTCTGCCGCCGCCGTAGGGAGTGTCGTCCACCCGTCTGTGCTTGTCCCGGGAATAGTCCCGGATCTGCCAAGTACGGATGTCCAGAATCCCTTTGGCCCTGGCCCGTCCGATAATGCTTTCCGCCAGCACATGATCCACAAACTCCGGGAACAGGGTCAGTATGTCAAATCTCATAAGTCACGCATTCCTTCGATCAGTTTTACATATACGGCAGCTTCGTCCCCTTCGGTTTCGATCCGGAGAATAAATTCCGGCACGCAGGGGATCATGAAACTTTTCTCTGCGTTTTCCCGCACCACATACAGATCCTGTACGCCGGAGGTAATCACTTCCTCCAGAATCCCGTACTGTTCGCCGGTTTCCGCATCCACCACAGGCAGACCGATGATGTCTGCTATGAACACATCCCCCTTCCGCAGACGGAAATCCGCTCTGTCCGCATACACCACCGTTCCCTTCAGCGGGATGGCGGCATCCAGGGTTTCGATCCCTTCAATGGCAGCCAGTACCATGGTTTTCTGCACCGATGCGCGGGTCACAGTCCATTCGGTATAGGTACCGTTTTTTTCTTTTTTATAAAGTCTGCGGAGTCTGGCCAGCGTCTTGGGAGAATCGGCATAACATTCCAGCCGCACCATCCCCTTTACCCCATGGGTTCCGACGATTTTTCCGCATTCCAGATATTGTTCCTTGGGCATATATCCTCCGTTGTTATCACTGTACGGCATCCCGCCGCAGCCGTGTCCGATAGGCAAAAGTATACATATAACAGTATAACACAAATGCAGGGCAAATACAATACAGTAGTATGATTTTCAGGCAGGAGAAACCTTTAATTTTTCATGAAGAACAGCACATGCCAAGATGCAAAAAACTGCACCGGTCTTTTTGGGGACAGATGCAGTTCTGCATGTTTTTATTCGTCAAACAGGGGGGTGGAGAAATACCGTTCCGCCGTGTCGGGCAGTACCGTAACCACCGTTTTTCCCTTGCCCAGTTTCTTTGCCAGCTTGATGGCGGCAGCCACATTTGTACCGCTGGAAATGCCGCACATAATCCCTTCCCGGGACGCCAGCTGCTTGGAGGTTTCGATGGCTTCTTCATCCCGGATGATACAGATATCATCGATCACTTCCTGATTCAGGATGGCGGGGATGATCCCGTCACCGATGCCCATCTGTACATGGGTACCGATAGAACCGCCGGAGAGGATGGCTGCGTGTTCCGGTTCCACTGCCCAGATTTCCATGTCAGGGTTAGCTGCCTTCAGGGTTTCGCCGATGCCGGTGATGGTGCCGCCGGTGCCGATGCCGGAGCAGAAGCCGTGAATGGGGCCGCCTACCTGTTCCAGAATTTCCCGGCCGGTAACGTCTCTCTGCACGGCCACATTGTTGGGATTTTCAAACTGCTGGGGAACAAACACCTTCGGATTTTCCGCCTGCATCCGGAGTGCCGTTGCCAGACATTCTTCGATGCACGCACCGATATTGCCGTCGTCGTGGATCAGGATCACTTCGGCACCGTAGTGCTTCACCAGCTTGCGCCGTTCTTCGCTGACGGAGTCGGGCATGATGATGATGGTTCTGTACCCTCTTACTGCCCCTACCAGAGCAAGACCGATGCCCTGATTGCCGCTGGTGGGTTCCACAATGATAGTATCGGGGGTTATTTTCCCTTCTGCTTCCGCCGCACGGATCATATTGTATGCGGTACGGGTCTTGATGGATCCGCCCACGTTCAGACCTTCAAATTTCACCAGAATATCCGCCCCTTCCGGATCCGCCATATGGCTCAGCCGGATGATGGGGG
>JAFQGY010000306.1 GCA_017415325.1 Clostridia bacterium | reverse complement strand
TGCTGTGGGAACCTATAAGGATATCGGTATGGATGCGGAATATGCCAGGTGCATTCAGGCATTCGCAAGTATGGAAGTCAGCGGACAGGCGGTCAGCGGCGGTACCACATCCCCTCTGCCGTCTCTGCTGGAAATGATGGGAACCATGGGAAGCGGCAGTAGTTCTTCCATGGGCGCCGACATGATCGGACAGCTTCTGGGCAGTTTCCTGGGCGGAGACGTGAGCAGCATTGCAGGTCTGACCGGCGGCAATACCGGATTCCTGGACGGACGGGCAAGAGCGAAGAACAGACAGCCGCCTATCTGGCAGAAAACCGTTTTGACGGAACCCTGCTGCAGTGGACAGCCACAGAAAACGGAGATGCCGTCATGCTTCCCGAAGAACAGTGGGAGATGGTGCAGACTCTTCACGCCAATATGTTCTATGACGACGGAGAGGGTTACATCGATCTCGGTACGGATACGGTATATGAATTCGACGAAGACGGGAATCTGCTGGCGCCTTCCGAAATCACATGGATTGCCATCAATGAGCAGCCTGTAGCGTATTACCATGAATCCACTGTGGACGACGGCACAAGCTACAGCATTACAGGCCGGGTTCCGGTACTGTATAACGGCGAGCGGGCAGAACTGATACTGGAATTCACCGATGCCGATCCCTATGGTTCTGTAACAGGTGTAAGACGGGTCTATACGGAAGGCGAAACTGCTACCGTGGCAAAGACCATGGACACCGTTGCCGTGGGAGATGTGATTGATTTTGTCTGCGATTATTACAGCTATGACGGAGAATATCTGGACAGCTATAAGTTCGGGGAACAGCTGACAGTGGACGGGGAGCTTGTGATCAGTGATGTGTACATCGACGAATATGCGGCTAACCTGACCTATCTGTTCACGGACATCTACAACCAGAAATACTGGACAAACCCTGTACAGTGAATCCGGCGTTTCCATCACTGAGGAGGAACCTATGGAGTTTGAAATCATTGACTTTCACACGCATCCGTTTCTGGAACCGGTCAACAATATCTGTTCCCATAAGGAATACTGCGGCATGAACGCTGACAGTACCCTGACTTTGTTTGAAAAGCTGGGGATTTCCCGGATCTGCGGGTCTGTTGTCAGTTCCGCCAATGACCGGTTTGAAACCATGTGGGAAAAGATCCGCTTCAACAACGATACCGCGCTGGCACTCCGGGAACGGTACGGCAGTTTTTACACCCCCGGTTTTCACATCCATCCCGGTTATCCGGAAGAATCGGTGCAGGAAATCCGCCGCATGCATGAAAAAGGCGTCCGGCTCATCGGAGAACTGGTGCCGTACATGGACGGATGGTCAGATTATGCCAGTGAAGAGTTTTCGGTTCTGCTGGACGAAGCCGGGCGGCACAATATGGTTGTCAGCTTCCATTCCATCGGCGACACGGAGATGGATGAAATGGTGAAAAGGCATCCGGATGTTGTCTTTGTGGCTGCCCATCCCGGGGAATATCCCAGCCTGATGCGGCATATCGACCGGATGAAGCAATATGAAAACTACTATCTGGATCTGTCCGGCACGGGGCTTTTCCGCTACGGCATGCTCCGGAGGATCATTGACGATGTGGGTGCCGACCGTGTCCTGTTCGGTTCGGATTATCCCACCTGCAGTCCTGCCATGTTTCTGGGCGGCGTTCTGCTGGATCCTCTGCTGACCGATACGGAAAAAGAGCAGATTTTCTCCGGAAACGCCAAAAAACTTCTCTGAAACCAAAAACAGTGTACCCGTCATTGCGGTAGGTGCACTGTTTTTTCATGGATTCAGTTTATGGGATTCTCAGGCGTCACATCCAGCAGATCCTGGCCGGTGTGGTACATTTTGTTCCAGTGGGCGAAGGCATCTTCTTTCCAGCAATAATCCCGCTGACCGGAACCTGTCAGTGTCAGGGAATTTCTGCCGTCACAGCGCGGATCCGCATACCGGGCAAACCATTCTTCCAGCTGTGCAGTCATTTCCGCCGCAACACCCGCCAGTGCCGGATCGCCGATACGGTTGACGGTTTCTCCCGGATCTTCCAGCATATCATACAGTTCCGCATCGTTCCAGCGATACCGGTATACCAGCTTGTACCGGTCATTCCGCAGCATCCGCACAAAACCGTATTCATCATGGATGGCAATCACCCGGTTTTCTTCCGTGTCGGGACAGCCTTCCTGCAGATAGGGGTACAGACTGCTGCCGGGCTGCCGGTCGTTCAGTGTGTATTCAGCCTGCGCCAGATTCAGAATGGTGGGGAACAGGTCACAGTGGGTGGCACTCTTTACCGCTGTGATGCCGCCTTCTGTAAGGAACGGCGCACGGATGAGGAAGGGAACTTTGACGGATGTGTCGTACATATTGGGCGGATAGGTACCGTTTCCCTTGCCCCAGATACCGTGATGTCCCATGTTCATGCCGTTGTCCGCAGTAAAGATGACAACCGTGTTTTCTGCCAGTCCGTCTGCTTCCAGCTTGTCCAGAATCCGTCCGATGTTGGCATCCATGGCGGTGATGGCGGCACCGAGGCATACCATTTCTTGCCGTCATAAGAATAGCCCACCTCCACGTCGTGCAGACGCTCGGCACGCGGAGCACCGCTCTGGCCGTTGTCGGTGAAG
>JAFQGY010000305.1 GCA_017415325.1 Clostridia bacterium | reverse complement strand
GAACCCACAAGACTTCCGTTATAATAATATGCGGAGAGCTTGTCCCAGAGACTGCTTACTCGTTCCTGCTGGGGGGCGAAGGATGGATACCCCTTTTCATCCACCACGATCTGATGAATATCGGCGGAAGTATAGAAGGAGTCGCCGCTGTTGTCGTAGTCGATGATGAAGCCGTATCGGTCATTGGTGTCCATGGTACCGTTCCCGTCAAGGTCATCGTATACCTGGGATGTGGCAGCGATCATGGCGTCCATGGTCCAGTTTCCTTCCAGTACAAGATCCGGAATACCGGTGACACCGTAGTTTTCCGCAACGGTATTGTTGAGGAACAGAACATAGGAGCCGCCGAGAGTGGTCAGAAAGCTGATGTCGCCTGTGACGAAATAATTCTTCCCCACCAGCTGCAGCCCTTCTCTGGACGTCTGGTTCCACCAGGGCTTTTCCAGATCCAGATAGGTTCTGTCGTTCAGATCCAGCAGGTATCCTTCCATGGCAAGGGAGGAAATCCGGGAGTTCCAGCCGGCGATACACTGATAGGCATTGTCTCCGGAAGCAATGGATGCTTTGATCTTGGGCACATCACTGTCTCCGCTGTAATAGCTCTGCCAGCCGCCGCCGCGGTAGCCGATGATATCCACATTGAGCAGTTCTTCCACAGCGGCATTGCGGTTGTAGACGGCGTCATTGAGTACATCCCCGTTCAGTTCTTCTGTGTATACTTCCAGAAAACTGTCGTCGTCCCCTCTGGCGTGAATGGTCACGGAGGCGCCTGCCAGATCCAGATCCGACGGCAGGGCAGTGGTCAGTTCGGTTTCGGCAGGGACTGCTTCGGTTTCGACAGCGGCAGTTTCTGCGGTGGTTTCGGTTTCCTGAACGGTTTCACCGCATCCGGCTGCCATACCGGAAATCATGGCAAGCAGCAGAAGCAGTGCGGTTGTTTTTTTGCAGTTTTTCATATGAACTCTCCTGTATGTATGGGGAAATGGGTTATTAGGACAGCAGGCAGAAACGGAGCAGGGAGAAAGCGGGTACTCCGGTGCGGGGGAAGGACGATTTATGCAGAGAACCATAAACAAAGACCGTCCGGATAAAATCTCAGACGGTCTTTGTATTGTATCCGAATTACTTGTTCAGGTTCTTTACGATTTCTTCCGTATCGGAAGCGATCATCAGCTCTTCGTTGGTGGGCAGAACATATACCTTAACCTTGGAGTCGGCGGTGGACAGTTCTACGGTGTTGGGCTGGTGGTGGGTCTTGGCGTTCAGTTCGCGGTCGATCTTTACGCCGAAATATTCCAGATCTGCACAGGCACGGTCACGGAGTTCGGGGTTGTTTTCACCCATACCGGCAGTCCATACGATGGCGTCCAGACCGTTCATGGCAGCGGCGTAGGAACCGATGTACTTCTTCACCTGGTAGGCCAGAGTGGTGGCAGCCAGATATGCCTTCTTGTCGCCCTTCAGGATAGCGGCTTCGATGTCACGGCTGTCGGAGGAGATTTCGGAAATACCCAGGAAACCGCACTTCTTGTTCATGTAGTTGTCGGCTTCGGCGGGAGTCCAGCCTTCTCTTTCCATCAGGAAGGGAACGATAGCGGGGTCGATGGAACCGCAGCGGGTACCCATCAGAACGCCTTCCAGAGGAGTCAGCCCCATGGAGGTGTCTACGCACTTGCCGCCCTTTACAGCGGAGATGGAGGAACCGTTGCCGATGTGGCAGGTGATGATCTTGGTTTCTTCCACAGGCTTGTTCAGCAGCTTGGCCATTTCTCTGGAAACATAGCGGTGAGAGGTACCGTGTGCACCGTAGCGGCGGATGTGGTACTTTTCAGCCAT
>JAFQGY010000304.1 GCA_017415325.1 Clostridia bacterium | reverse complement strand
TAGAGGTCCCTGCGAACTCGCTCCACTATTTCTGATGTTTTGCAATTCCTATATATAGTGGCACATGGAATTGCAGTCACTATATCCAGATAAAACCATTTTAAAAGTTTTTGCGGAGCTTTTTTCAAAAAGCGACCCGTTCCCCTTTTACTGGAGTTTTGCAATCAGCTAAAAGAAAATGTTGTATGATATGATTATAGCATACATCGGCAGAGTTCGCAAGAAAAACCGGATTTTTTTCCGGGAAGGATGCAATTTTCTGCGGAAAGGACGTAATTTTCCCCGGCCGGAACCTGTCAGTACCAGTGAAACCACCTGAGAAAGGAGAAGCACATGACAAGCGAAGAGATTACGGAAGCCATATGGAACCGGGAAGAAGCGGGGCTGGCGGCGGCCATGGAAACCTGCGGCGGGCTCTGCGGACGGATTGCACAGAATATCCTGTCCCCGGCGGATGCGGAGGAAGTGGTGGCGGACACATGGATGCGCCTCTGGAACTCCATTCCGCCCAACCGGCCTGTGTCCCTTGCCGCATACGCCTGCCGGATCACCCGGAATCTGGCGGTAAACCGGTATCACCACAACAAAGCCGCCTGCCGCAGACCGGATGTGCTGACAGACTGGGCGGAACTGACGGAGAACCCGGATCTGTTTGAGACCGTATCGGCGGCAGACCCCACAGCGGAATCGGCGGAAGCAAAGGAACTGGCCGGGGCCATTGATACCTTCCTGCGGGGGCTGAAAAAGGAAGACCGGGTACTGTTCATCCGGCGGTATGTGTATCTGGAAGACGGGGACGCACTGGCAAAACACTGCGGCATAAACAGGAAGCATGTCCACGTAAAGCTGCACCGGATCCGGGAGAAGCTGAAAAACTATCTGAAGGAGGGGAAGTATATATGAAGAAAGATACGGTATTGTGGGATGCCGTGGCCATGGTGGGGGAAGACCTGCTGACGGAAGCC
Source organism: Clostridia bacterium (assembly GCA_017415325.1). Lineage (GTDB taxonomy): Bacteria > Bacillota > Clostridia > Oscillospirales > CAG-272 > UMGS1696. Next base: position 8,040 of record JAFQGY010000304.1, on the reverse strand, counting down.
ATGGAGAAGCCGGAGCGGCAGACGAAGCGGCAGAAAAAAAGCGTATGGATACTGGCAGCGGCGGCAGTGGTGCTGGTGAGTTTTGCCGGCTGGGCAGCGAAGGAATGGGTCTTTGCACCGGGGCGGGGACTGGTACCGACAGAGATTCTGACAGGTGTGCAGGTGTTCACAGGAGAGGAACAGACTGCACTGGGAAAGATCACACTGGAAGGAATCACATTTGCCGAAAACCGGACGGATCCCATGGAAAACCGTCTGACATTCTGGGTATTCCGTCGGGCGGAAGATGCCATGGGGGGCGGTGCAACGGACTGGGAAGGAAAAGGGTATCTGGAAGGGAACTCCTTTACCGTAGAAATAAACGGTGTGCAGTACCGCAGTGCAGGAGCCGGATACAGTACCAGCGGCTGGGGGTGCTATACCTTCAGACCTGTTGAGAATCAACCTGCTCCCGATCCAGTCGGGGAAACCTGTACAGTGACAGTTGCCTATGAAGAACCGGATATGACCGTGGAACCGGTTACTGTACTTCTGTACCCCGCAGAAACCGGAGAAGCGGTACAGCGTACTATCACAAAAGATACATCTGTGACCTTGCTTCCGCTGACAGAGAACCTGATTGTCGGGAATTTTTACAAAGAAGAATGGCTTCCCCTTGTGCAGACTGCCGGGAACACCAGTGTACATGCCAACTTTGCCACCATCACGGATGCCGGAGAAGCAGGTATGGCATCCGGTACACTCAATCTGTGCGGAATCCAGACAGACTACGACTGTATCCGTGCGGTTCCGGCAAACTATAATGACGGCATTGCATCCATGGAACTGTATGATTTTCAGGCATCTTTTTCCTTCCGGGACAACAGCCTGCCTGCATATACCTTTCCGCTGATGGAGATCGGGGAAACCCATGTGCCGGAATCGGATGTGTACCTGCTGGATATGGGCGGATTTACCTGCCGTCTTGTATCGGTTTCCCGGGACGAAACAGGACTGCAGTATGAAACAGAGTACCTGTATACCGGCAAAGACAACCATGTCACGCCCGCATATGCGGAAGTACGGGGTGTTTCCATCGGTATGGTAGACTATGTCAATGGTACGATGCATATTCAGAATCCCGAAGCATGGAGGTGGATTACGGCGGAAGAGGACGGAACCCTGACCTGCTTTTCCGGTGAGGAAGATACTGTGCTTTCTCCCGGCGATCCGGTTACTGTGTATCTGCAGCACATGGCTTTCCGGTACGGACAGTCCTGTTACACAGAAGGTTCCGAACCTGTCGCCTCCTTCACATTCCACTGACCCCCATCTCGTATCTCTGATCTCTCATATCTGATCTGAAATTTTTTCCTCCCTGCTGTAACAATCTCCGACAGAATGTGTTATACTACATGCAGAGATTGTCACAGAACGGGAGGAATTATTTTGTCTGTCAATGTAACGGAAACCACCGGGAAGGGGACGGAACTGGTGGCCCGACTCTGGAACCGGGACGAAACCGTGCTGGCGGATCTGGCGGGGACGCTGGGGAAGCTGTGCGGGCATATCGCCATGAACGTGCTCCACAGCCGGGAGGACACCGAAGAAGTGCTCAACGATACCTGGCTGCGGATCTGGGAATCTATCCCGCCCAACCGCCCCGGTTCCCTTGCCGCCTATGCCGGACGGATCACCAGAAATCTCGCCCTGAACCGATACCGCCATGACCACGCCGCCCGCCGGGACAGAGACCGGAGTACCCCCATGGAAGAGCTCACCGGCACCCCGGAGGAAGAAGCGTTCTTTCTGGTGCGGGATCCCGTGGCCGGGGAAGTGGAAGCGGCGGAGCTGTCGGCTGCCATCGCAGATTTCCTGCGCACCCTGCCGAAGGAGGACCGGGTTCTCTTTGTCCGCCGGTACTGGCGCATGGACGGGCCAGACAGGCTGGCGGAGGAAATGCACATGACCCCCGGCCACGTACGGGTGAAGCTCCACCGGATCCGGGAACGGCTGAAAAAATATCTGGAAGGGAGAGGACTGCTGTGACAAGAGAGGAAAAATGGTGGCACGCCATCGGAATGCTGCCGGACGACATGATCGAGGAAGCGCTGGCATGGGTACCGGAGAGCCGTCCAAAACCAAATCTGCGGAAAATCATGCTGATTACGGCTGTGGCAGTGGTGCTGCTGAGTTTTGTCGGCTGGGCGGCGAAGGAGTGGCTGTTTGTGCCCGGCTTCGGGATTGTTCCCACGTACACTGACATGGGCGTGAACGTATATACCACGGAAGAACGGACGGCGGTGGGACAGTATACCCTGGAAGGGATTGTGTTTACCGAAAACGAAGCGGATTCGGAAGAGAACCGGCTGATGCTGTGGCTGTACTGTCAGGATCAGGAGGCACTGCAGGAACTGCCGAATCTGTGGGTCAACGGAGAGCGGTACGGTTTCCTCTTTTTCCGCAGAAATCCCAACAGTAGTCTGGGCTGTTATACCTATACCAGAAAACACGCACCGGACTTTGTATGGGATAACGGAGAAGCGCTCCCTCTGGAACCGATTTCCGTCACGGCAGAGGGAACTGTGGTAACCATCCAGCCCATGAAAGGGACTCCGCCGGAACCGGTTGGTGAGCCTGTGGAGGTACAGCTGTCCCCGGCAGAAAGCGGTGCCATCGAACAGATCCGCCTGACGGGAGAAAAATATGTTTCCTTCCTGCCCCTGACGGACAATGTGGTGATGGGCAATCTCCATGATCCGGATGCCCTGCTTGCCCGAAACGATGCCTGGGATATGGCGGCCAGAGGGGAATTCACCATCCGCTATGAGGACGGTACGGAATCGTCCCTGATGGGATTTCTCTCCATGGATAACGCCGATCCCCAAAGGGTCACCGGTGTGCTGTCCGACCGGTATGACAGGCCGGTATCCGCCATTGCCATGGATTCTGTATCCGTGAAGCTGGACTACAGCATGCGCCTTTCCGAGGATGTTCCGGCGTTTACCTATGCCTTCCCCCTGATGGAGGTGGGCGAATCCCTGTCCTGCAGCGAACGGATGTGGAGCGGTGCCGGTCTGGAACTGTGGCTGACCTCCGTGTACCGGACGGAAATCGGTATGGGATACACCACGGAACTGCGGAACCTGACGGGAGACCCCATGATTACCGATGGAAACGGGTTCTGCCTGTTCTATGCCGGAGAGGGAATCGTGCGGAACGGCTACAATACCGATGAACACGAGCTGTTCCAGAGAAGCTGTACGGAAATTGACGGAGAACTGCACACCGGACGGAGCTTTTCTCCCAAAGGGGAAGAATATGCCCTGACGCTGGAGGCGGGGGATCCTGTGATTCTGGTGCTGGATGAGGTGACCTACACCTACGCCCATCCGGACGGAACCCCGCTGGGAGAGATAGAATTGGACTGAAAACTCTTGACAAAACCGTGGCGGACAGGTATACTAACAGTATATCCAACAAGAGTTTCAGGAGGACAACCACCTATGAAAAAATACGATATTGCCGCCTATATCTGGCCTTCCTATACCGGCGACGAACCCCGTACCCGGATCTTCTGGGAAAAGGGCATCGGGGAATGGCAGACCGTACAGACCGCTGTGGCAAGAGTGCCCGGCCAGAAGCTGCCCAGAGTACCCGTATGGGGCTACCAGAACGAAGCAGATCCCGAAGTCATGAAGTTCCAGATCGAACAGGCCACAAAGCACGGTGTCAATGTGTTCATCTACGACTGGTACTGGTACGACCGCCGTCCCTTCCTGGAACAGTGCCTGAACAACGGATTCCTGGGTGCGGAAAACAATACCGATATGTCCTTCTACCTGATGTGGGCCAACCACGACGCCAAAGACCTGTGGGACAAGCGGAATTCCTTCAACGGCACGACAGTCTGGTACGGCTCCGTGCCCAAGGAAGAATACGACAAGGTCTGCGACAGAGTCATCTCCCAGTATTTCTGCAAGCCCAATTACTATAAGATAAACGGCTGCCCCGTGTTCATGATCTACGACATCTGCAACCTGATCCGTGGTCTGGGCGGTGTGGACAACACCAGAGCCGCTCTGGAAGAATTCCGTGAAAAGGTAAAGGCCGCCGGATTCCCGGATCTGCATCTGCAGCTGACCGTGTGGAGCGAAGGCGCTGTGAACATCAGCGGTGTGGACTCCTCCAGAACCGGTTCTACCAGAGACATCGTTCCCGCCCTGGGCATCGACAGCATGTCTCACTACCAGTTCGTACATTTCGTGAACTGCAACCGGGACTATCTGGAAATCCTGCCCGATGTAAAGAAGGAATGGGACAGACTGGACGCCGAATATGACGTACCCTACTTCCCCCATGTGACCATCGGCTGGGACAACAACCCCCGGTACACCGCCCTCGTAGGCCCCATCATGACGGACAACACCCCCGAAAACTTCAAGAAGGGGCTTCTCATGGCCAAGGAATATGTGGACACCCACGACCTGCCCGCCCCGCTGATTACCATCAACAGCTGGAACGAATGGACCGAAATGAGCTATCTGGAACCGGATGATGTATACGGATACGGGTACCTGGAAGCCATCAGGGAAGTGTTCGTGGACGGTGTCGATGGGGAATAAGGAAGATAAGAAGTAAGAAGTAAGAGATCAGAAATGCGGGCTTTGTACAGGATCCGGACAGGTGTGTGTACAAAACCCGCATATATTTCCCTTGACAAGCAGTTCTATGTGTGCTATAATAAAAATGTGGAAACCGATAAGACGGCTGCCACACATGACAACTTACAATTGATAGCCGAGGTTCGTACCCTCAACCATCAGTGAGTCATCTGGGTTGCAACAGACGTCTCACTTTTCCTTTGTATTTCTATTCTGCATAAAACGATACAGCTTCAGAATGGTTTCAATAATCTGAATCATTCCCGCAATACCGCCGATCAGTGTACATACAAAGAGTACAGTTTCCATCAGAGGTTCCCACAGGGAACTCGTCGAGTTGGCTGCGCCAATCTCGGTGTACCAAGCCTCCTTTCGAGAGTATTCCCGCAAGGAGCTGTATACATCGCCTCCTTCCCGCTCGATGCGGGTGTCAGGCAGCCGTCTTGTCTATCAGGTTTCCGAAGAGTATTATATCATATTTAGGTATATTCTGTCAATATATCTTAAATAGCAAACAAAAAAGCACATGAACCGTTTTTGCAGCGGATTTCATGTGCTTTTGTCTGTCTTACAGAACTTTGGACAAAAATTCCTTCAGTCTGGGGTTTTTCGGGTTCCCGAAGAATTCCGCAGGAGCTGCTTCTTCCAGAATCTTGCCTTCGTCAATGAAGATCACCCGGTTGGCCACTTCTCTGGCGAAGCCCATTTCGTGGGTCACGATGACCATGGTCATGCCTTCGTCCGCCAGTGCCTTCATCAGATCCAGAACTTCGCCGACCATTTCCGGGTCCAGTGCAGAGGTGGGTTCGTCAAAGAGGATCACGTCGGGGTTCATGGCCAGCGCACGGACAATGGCGATACGCTGCTTCTGCCCGCCGGACAGGGTGGAGGGGTATACATCCGCCTTGTCTTCCAGACCGATCCGACGCAGCAGCGCCATGGCACGGTCCCGGGCTTCCGTTTTGATCTCTGCCTTGGGACGCAGGGGGAGCATCTCCGCCTTTTCTTTGGCGAACAGATTCTTAATCTTGTTCAGCGTGTTCTTCCGCTGTGCCTTCCGCCGGTCTTCCATGGCGCAGTACACGGGAGAGAGCATGATGTTTTCAATGACGGTCTTGTTGTTGAACAGATTGAACTGCTGGAATACCATTCCCATCTTCCGACGGTGTACGTTGATATCCACCTTCATGTCGGCAATGTCCACACCGCCGAAAATGATGCTGCCGCCGGTGGGGTCTTCCATGCAGTTCAGGCAGCGCAGAAAGGTGGACTTCCCGCAGCCGGAGGGGCCGATGACGCAGACGATATCGCCCTTGTTTATGGTAATGTTGATGCCGCGGAGTACATCGTTGGTACCGAAGCTTTTTCTCAGGTCAATTACGTCTATCACTCTTTGCCAGCCTCCTTTCCATCAGCTTGATGCCCAGCGTAATGAGCATCACCAGTGCTATGTAGATGATTGCCATCACCAGATAGGGTACCATGAATTCATAGCTGTTGGAGCCGATGTAGTTGAAGGCAACATACAGGTCGGCGGCCCCTACGAAGCTGACCACGGAGGTTTCCTTGATCAGGGCAATGAATTCGTTCCCCATGGTGGGCATGATGTTCTTGACGGCCTGGGGGATCACGATTTTCATCATGGTCACGCCGAAGGACAGACCCACTGCACGACCGGCTTCCATCTGCCCGCCGTCCACGGACTGGATCCCGCCGCGCATGATTTCGGAGATATAGGCGCCGGAGTTCAGGGAGAATACCAGAATGGATACGTTGACCCCGGAGATCCGCACACCCATCAGCGGCAGAAGCACGTAGTAGAACAGCAGCAGCTGCACCGTCATGGGCGTACCCCGGAAGAAGCCGACGTATACGGAGCAGATGGCGTTGAGAACCTTGGGCAGGGTCTTGTACTTGGGCACCACCCGCACCGTGGCGATCAGCGTACCGATGACAGTCCCGATGATCAGACCCAGAATGGCGATGAGCAGGGTGTTCTGAAGACCTTCCAGTACCTTGACGTAGCCGTTCTGGTCAATGAAGATCTCTATGAATTTTGCAATTTTCTTATCAAAATTTCCCATGTTGTTTCCTTGTCAGAAGTTGAAAATAAGAGTACTCCCCCACAGGGTGAACAGTGAGGGAGTGGGAAATACTTACTTACAGATTGCAGCAGAGGTATGAAAAGCCCCCTCAGGGGTATTCAGATCCCTGTGCTCAGTTCATTTCGTTGATGGATGCAGTGATGGCGGCTGCAGGAGCGGAGTCGATGATTACGTACTGGATGTTGCCGTTCACCAGGTCCTGTACAGCCATGGAGCCGTTCTTGTAACCGGTGCAGGTTACAGGATAGCCGGCAAAGCCCCAGCCTTCGTCGCCTTCTACGTAGAACTGACCAGTGGTACCGGTCTGCACACCGATGATGGTGGAAGCGTCCTTCGCGTTCAGGATGGCTTCAACAGCGGCAGCGTCAGCGCAGGCGTCGAATTCGGTGCTGTCAGCGGGAACGATCAGCTTCTGCGCAGCGTTGTAGTAGGAGTCGGAGAAGGTTACATATTCTTCGCGGTCAGGCTTTACGGTCAGACCGGCCATGGCGATGTCGCACTTCTGCTGGCCAACGGACAGACATACAGCGTCGAATTCCATGTTGGAGATAACCAGTTCCTTGCCCAGGTATTCAGCAAGCGCTGCTGCGATTTCCATGTCGATACCCAGATACTTGTCGCCTTCCATGTATTCGAAGGGTTCAAAAGCAGCGTTGGTAGCAACAACCAGCTGATCCTTGGAAGCGTCTTCCACGCCGGAGGTTACGGGAACGGGAGTGCCGTCGCCGAAGTAGTTGTTGCAGATTTCGTCAAACTTACCATTGGACTTGATTTCGGCCAGGAATGCGTTTACCTGTTCCAGCAGTTCGGGCTGGGTCTTGTCTACGCCGAAAGCGTATTCTTCCTGGGTCAGATCGATTTCAACAACCTTAACAACAGGTTCGCCGGAACCGCCGCAGGAAGCGAGGGTCATGGCTGCCATCAGGACAACCAGAAACAGAGAGAGAATCTTCTTCATGATATTCCTCCAGATGATTTGGTACAGTAGATACTGTATTTTGGATTTGCCCCGGGGAAATGACTGCATAAAAAACAGCATTCCATGTATGTTCCCGGATGCCATGCATGTATTATACCACGGGAAGAAAGAAAATGCAATGGTTTTACTGGATTTCTTTTCGGAAAAAAGTATTTCGGAGTGATAGGGGGTGATTATTTATTCATTATTATTTTGGGGGGGATGTTTTTTTTCTTTTGCTTGATGGTGGGGGAGGGGGACGATATTTTTAATTTTCTTTTTGTTCTGCTTACAGCGGTATTGTTGGCACGATGCTTTTAGAAGGGGGATTTTT
>JAFQGY010000303.1 GCA_017415325.1 Clostridia bacterium | reverse complement strand
TAGTGTGGACGGAGCCGGTCATGGCCACGGTTACGGCTCTGAAGCCCATCTCCGCCGGATCCATGAGGTAGACGAATATGTGGACGCCATCCACAAGGCTGCAGAAGACGCCGGTATGCTGGACGAAACCCTGTTCATGGTCATCGCAGACCATGGCGGTACTCCCTTCAACGGCACAGGAGCAGGCCACGGCGGATGGACAGACGCAGAAAAGCTGGTGACCTTCGCCGCTGCCGGAAAGAGTGTGAAGAAAACCGACATCGAGGTCATGAACATCCGTGACCTGGCGGCTATCGTCCTGTACGCTCTGGGGATTGATGCTCCTGCCTTTGACGAAGCAGGATGGACTGCACAGGTACCTGCGGAAATCTTTGCCGATCCGGAACTTCCTGCCTATCGTGACATCTCCCACCTGACCGGCGCCGCCCCGAGAATCTCCAAGGTACCGCACACGTCGGAACCCATATAAGAAATATTCTGAAATAAAGAGCGGCTTACAGTGGGAAGCGGTCCGGAGATTCCGGTTTCGTTTCCAGCCTGTAAGCCGTTTTTGCATGCAAGAGTATTTCTGATCTCTTACTTCTTATTTTACATTATAGGTGTTCGCATCAAAATCCACTTCCACAACGGTGCCGTCCGCCCAGGTGGTGCGCTGCTTCCGGTGGGTGTCGTCCAGGAATTCGTGCTTGACCATCTGCTGTTTGGCCAGCTTTTTCGCGATGGCGCAGGCTTCCTTGACGTCTGCCACCTGTCCTTCGTCGGCCAGAATGGAACAGTATACCGGGTTGCCGTTCAGGACAGCGTGGATCCAGGGACAGTCGTTGCCGGGAATGCCCCAGCCGCCCCGGATTGCCTTGCCGCCGATCCACGGAATTACCACACAGTCGTGGTACACCAGATTGTACAGCGGAATCGGGATGCCGACAGCTTCGGCCGTGGAGGAACCCAGATTGGTGGTGAAGAAGGGTGCGTGGTGACACAGTACCTGAGACTGCATCATGCATCCCAGTGTTTCTTCGGAGCTGGGAATGATGCCCCGGGAGGTCAGGATGTTCAGGCACTCGTTCCGGGAATCGGCACACTGTTTCCGGGTCATGGGATGTTCCGGATTGAAGCATTCGTCCAGACAGACCACGGAAAATACGTCCAGATAGGAACCTTCTATGGTGATGCCCAGCCGTTCAAATTCATCATAATTCCGGCGTACGTATTCCGGGGCCAGGGTGGCGCAGAGCCAGGAGTGGGGGCCGCCGTACCATACGGAGCAGTAGGGATGGGAACCGTCGATGTTTTCCATGGCATTGTTCATGTCAAAGGAGGGGGCATCGTAGTAGTAGTCCCGGTACTGGTCGTGGATCCCGAAAATGTAGCCCAGCTCTCTGGCGGTGTCGGACAGCAGCTTCATGCCCTCTGCCCCGCCGGCTGCTTCATGGGGCGGGAACGGATCGGGATGGAGGTTGTCATACCCGTGATTGCCCCAGCCGTCCAGATGGATGTAGGCTTCTTCCAGACCTCTTGCCCGCAGAGCCCGGAGCTGTTCGGCGCGGGTGGCGAAGGAAGTATGATAATCGTTTCTGGCGGGATCTTCCTTGTTGTAATAGTCGGATTCGGGGGAGATATGTACGGCGATGCCTTCGTGGATGATGGGCGCACCGATGAGCCGTTCTACCGCAGGATTCTTTGCACATTTTTCCGCCAGTGTGTACATCTGACCCCGTTCGGCGAGGTAATCCCGGTAGCTGTGGGCAAAGTCGTTGTAGTCGCAGTTCTCAAAGAACCGGTACAGCATCTTCCGGGGATATGCCATGAAGCCGAGAGAGGTACGGAAAAGGGGTTCCACATTTTCGTCCCGGAGCTTGTACTTGGCGTCGTAGGGCGTATCGTATACCGCCAGATACCCGGAACCGTCACGCACCTGACCGAACATGGGCATATAGGCGTCCCGTTCGTAGATGGTGCCGTCCCAGATGCGGATGGGGGAACCGGCGGGAATCAGCGTCCCCTGCATCCGGGGCAGTACTGTGTAGCCGTGTCCCGGTTCAGTGCCGTTGAAGTCCACGGCAGAGGGGAAGGATACAAACTGCACCTGTCCGCGGGTGTCCCCTTCCATACGGTTGACGAAATAGATGTCGTCCCGGGTTTCTTCGATGTACACCAGTGTATGCAGGATCAGGCCGCAGGACAGGGTGTAGTCTGCGCCATACCCGTGCCATGTACCGGTTTTCCGTTCGGTACACTGCATTTCGGCTTCGTCAAGGTAGTATACGGAACCGTCGGTCAGCTCCACATAGGGTCTGCCGGCCATGGTCCACACGGCACCGGAAGCCAGGGTGAAGGTGAATGTGGCCTTTGCCGGATCGGCGGCAATGGTGATGCGCTTGCCTTGGATGGTAAACATAAGTCAGTCTCCTTTCGGGATGGGTTGGGGAATATTGGGTTTATGTTGATTTATCTGAGAGAATATGGTATACTGTTTCTGCGGTGCCCCGGGAAACGAGGATTGCAATGATTAGCATAGCTTGCGAAATCATTACCACGCTTGCTACAGTGATGATGCTGTACTTTACGTGGAGAATGTATTTGAACACCCGGAAATAACACCGGTACATATCAGTAGTATGTGAGCGATAGTACGGCAGAAAGTACCAGTAAGGCGGATTATCGACCGCAGCACCGCAGAACCGTATGCGAAACGGTTTCCTATTTCGGGTGAAAATATTTTTTGCCGTACTGCTCATGTACCCTTGACAATTTCCGAATGGTGTGCTATGATTAATATGCAAGCTATCGCATCATGCAACCCTTATATTATGTTCATCTGATCGATAACGGATGAACGCCGGAGGGGAAACCTTCCGTTTCAACTGCATATTCCCGGAAGCAGCAGGATTCGCAACCCTGCTGTTTTCATTTTTCGGGAATATTCGGAAACATCCGGAATCATTCCACCGTGTAGATTTCCACGCTGGCACCCACAATACCGGTTTCCACAGGAGTGCCGTAGGTGTTGGCCATGCTGCCCGTCACGGTCCATTCCACGGTGTTTTCCCCGTCTTTCAGCAGAGGGGTGATATCCAGCCGATAGGGCTTGTACAGTACCACGCCGGCAGACTGTCCGTTGATCACAACATCCACTCTGTCATGGACTTCCCGGAAGCAGAGCCGCACCGTTTTGTTTTCAGCCGGTGTATAGGCAAAGCTGCGTCTGGTGTCGCTGAGAGAGACGATTTCCGTCAGGGTTTCCACGGGGTTCCTGCCCAGTTCCGGCAGAATGTCCGTGTTCATCCCCAGAATGGTGACAGACCAGGGGGCGATTTCCACAGGGAACTGCAGACCGTCGTCACACAGCTCTGCATACACCGTTTCTGTCTTCCCGGTGAAGGGATCAAACCGGCGGCAGGCACCGGATTTGTCGGTTACCAGATGGCCTCTTGCCCAGGTGTCTCCTTCGTTGAACAGCAGGAAGAAGGGGTAACCGCTCTTGGTCAGGTGGACAAAGCGGATATCCGGATTCTGTGCGTCGAACCAGGAGGTCTTCTTCACGTTCTTCTTCATGAAGTCCCCGAAGTCGCTGCCCCGGTGCATCCGGCCGCCCTGGGTCACAAATTCACCGATCTTCCGCACCAGAGAGGGAGTCAGGCGGATGCGGCTGTCGATCAGCAGGGTATCATAGCAGTACCGGTCGATGTACAGCTTACCGTCATGCACCCGCACCCGGTTTTCCAGCTGCTCCATGGTCAGGTAGTTGAAGGTGTAACCCATTTCGTACAGGGGCTTCACGGCGTGTACCGGCATCATATCTCCGTCACAGAGCACCACTGCATGGGGATTGTTGGTATTGGTGGAATTCAGCCAGCTCATCCGCTTGATGTACCCGGCCAGGGGCTTGTACTGGTCCCACCAGATATTGCCGGGGCCCACGTCAGGCGGTCTCTCGTTTGACTGCAGCGGCGTTTTCAGGGAATAGTAGAAGGCATGGGGAGAGATCATGTTGACTCCTCTGGCGAACAGGAAGTTCAGATACCACATCATTTCCGCCGCCGTCATGTCCCAGGGGTTGCCCGCCTTGCCGCATACACCCAGCGCTTCGCACAGATTCCGGGAGATGCCCTTGTGTCTGGCCATGTCCGCACTGCATTTTGCCAGAGGGGAGTCGGGAGAGGTCAGCTCCGTGCCGGGTTCGATCATGCGCCACACCAGATCCTGTCCGGGAATGTCGAAGGCTTCTTCCATACCGATGTCCTGGCTGCCTGCAGGGTGGCCGGTGAGGGCGATGCCGTGGTGGAGGCACCAGTCCTGCAGAGGCTTGTAGTAGGCCTCCAGAAGCCCCTGACGCAGTGCTGCATCATAATAATACTTCCCGTCCCGTGCCCAGCGTTTTTCCGCCGGAGGGAACAGCAGAGCCGCCAGCATTCGGGCATCCCCGCCGCATGCGCCGAAGGTTTCGTGGAAGTCGTATGTCCAGGAGATTTTATGGGTTTCGGTGATCCGCCCGGATTCATCGGTGACGGTTTTTCCCATTTTGGCACAGCGGCCGGTGAGAGAGGGTTCGTCGGTGAAGATGCCAGTGATGACTGTGCCGAACTCTTCTCTGAGCCGGTTGTAATACACTTCATGGGTGGAGGCGATAAAGGCAGCGGTGGCTTCGGGGTTCAGCAGGTCTGCCGCAGCGGGGGCGTTTGGTTTCCCGTCTTCTTCGTCCGGTGTAATGCCGCGGATGGTGCCGCCGGTAAAGCCCAGAATGAAGTCATACCAGACATAGTCTTCCGGAATTTCGTCATCGTCGGTGCGCACATCGGTCAGCTTTCCGTCTGCGTCAAACTGCAGAGCCATCCGCAGCTGGGCGTCTTCTCCTTCGGCCAGGGTGTAGCTGCCGGTGGGCTTTGCATACAGTGCCCTTGCGGCAAACAGGGGATTGGATTTCACCACCATCCCGTGAGCGGAACCGGAGGGATACATGGCCTCGTCGTACAGCATCACCAGCATCCGGCGCTTTTTTGCCGCAGCCACACAGGCTTCCACCAGATCCAGGTAGGTTTCGCCGAGATAGCCTCCCTCCACCTGCATACCCATCCGGGGGTGGATAATAAAGCCGTTGACGCCTTTTTTATGGAAATCATCCACCTGCCGCAGCAGTTCGTCCCTGTCCAGTGTATCGTTCCAGAACCAGAAGGGCAGTGCGGTAAAGGCATTCCCCGGCCGGTCGAACATTTCGGTCAGTATATCAAACATGGTATTCTCCTTCGCTTGGATTCGTTTTAGCCGCTTGCAAAACTCCAGTAAAAGGGGAACGGGTCGCTTTTTGAAAAAAGCTCCGCAAAAACTTTTAAAATGGGTTTAGCTGGATATAGTACCTACAATTCCATGTGCCACTATATTTAGAAATTGCAAGACACCAGAAATAGTGGAGCGAGCTCACGGGGACCTCTACCCCGTTCGCCACAGAACATTTTCGAGTGCTTGATTTCGTTTTTTCGGAGTTTTGCAATCGGCTATTGGATTCGTTTGGTTGTATTATACACGATTTTCAGGTATATTGCAAGGGCAGGGGGAACTTTTTGCCGGGATCTGCGGCGGGCGGGATCCGTGTGGCAGGAATCATGCAATACGGAAAACAATCTGTCCCAAACCCTTGACAAGAATCGTTTTTTGTGGTATCATATCTGCATCCGCATGGCAAAACCGTGCGAAAAAATGGGGGAGTACACCCCGGTCTGCTGCGGACGGTATGGAAACCAAAGCCGTTCCAAGACGCACCGGCAGGATGTCTCCGGACAGTTTCTGTCACCCAAAATGATCAAAAGGAGATTCTATGGACGACCCGGACGAGGATACCGCTTGTTGTATCAGTCTCAGCCGACGAACTTCATATCGATGGAATACGGCATATCTGTATGCACTCCGTATGCACTACAGGTATGTCTTTTTGCGTCTGAAACGGTTCGTGACCTGATGTTTTTCCGCCGATTTCGGTATTTTTATGCATAATTATACTGCTATTATACATCATTTCGGAGGAAATATTCATCATGACAATCGGTGCGCAACTGCTGCTGCAGCTGGTTCTGATACTGCTCAATTCCGTATTTGCCTGTGCGGAAATTGCGGTGCTGTCGGTAAACGAAGCAAAACTGACCAAACTGGAAGAAGAAGGCAATAAGAAAGCAAAAACATTACGCAGACTGGTGGAGGAGCCCTCCCGCTTCCTTTCCACCATTCAGGTAGCCATCACCCTGGCAGGGTTTCTGGGTTCCGCATTTGCGGCAGACAACTTTGCCGAACGGCTGACCAACTGGATCATGACACAGAATCCCGATCTGCCCAGAGGTGTCATCGGCAGTGTATCCGTTGTCGTGATCACCCTGATCCTCTCCTATGTGACCCTGATTCTGGGGGAACTGGTGCCCAAGCGGATCGCCATGAAGAAGTCGGAATCCGTTGCGCTGGGACTGGCGGGGATGCTGTGGGCCGTTTCGGGTGCGTTCCGTCCCGTGGTATGGCTGCTGACCGTATCCATGAACGGGGTGCTCCGGCTCATCGGCATTGACCCCAACGAAGAAGACGAGGAAGTCAGCGAGGAAGAAATCCGGCTGATGGTGGACGAAGGGGAGTCCAAGGGCGTCATTGCGGAAACGGAAAAGGAAATGATCCAGAACGTGTTTGAGTTCGACGACCTTACCGTGGACGAATTCGCCACCCACCGGACGGATATCTGTCTGCTGTGGATGGAAGACGACCTGACTGCCTGGGAAGAAACGATCCACGAAACCCGTCACTCCATGTACCCTGTCTGCGGCGAAACCAAGGACGATGTCATCGGCGTGCTGTCCGTGAAAGACTACTTCCGTCTCCGGGACCAGGGGAAGGATGTGGTGATCCGGGACGCCGTGAAGGCTCCGTTCTATGTACCGGAAGGGATCCATGCGGACGTGCTGTTCCGGCAGATGCAGACCGGCAGAAACCACTTTGCCGTGGTGCTGGACGAATACGGCGGCATGTTCGGGATCGTCACCATGAACGACCTTCTGGAACAGCTGGTGGGCGACCTGCGGGACAACGAGGACCATGAGGAAGAAGTGCCCATGATCACGAAAACCGGCGAGGATACCTGGGACATTCAGGGGATCTGCCCGCTGGACGATGCGGCGGAGGAAATGGGAATCGAGCTGCCCACGGACAAATACGATACGGTGGGGGGCTATGTGTTCTCCAACTACGGCGTGATTCCCGACGACGGTACGGAGTTTGAAACGGACATCGAACGGCTCCACGTGAAGGTGACCAAGATTCAGGATCACCGGATTGTGGCCATGACCGTAACCCTGCTGCCCGAACCGGAAGAAGAGGAAGTCGAGGAAGACGAAAAGAAGTCCAGAAAGAAGAAGTCTGACGAGGACGATGAGGACACCAGAAAGAAGTCCAGAAAGTCCGAAGAAGACGATGACTGATTCAATACACAAAAAGGGACACATGCGAACCCGGAAAACGCCGGCAGCCATGTGTCCCTTTATTTCTTATCTCTGATTTCTTACTTCTTACTTCTCATCTTCACCTGTGTCATCAGCACCCCCGCAAAGATCAGCACGCAGCCGATGTATCCCCGGGCGGTCATTCTTTCCTGCAGGATCAGCGCACCTCCGATGGCGGAAAACATGGATTCCGTGGACAGAATAACGGAGGCAAAGGCAGGTTCCGCATTCTTCTGCCCCAGGATCTGACAGGTGTACGCCACACCCACGGACATGAGCCCGCCGTACAGTATGGGCAGCAGGGCGGCACGGATGTCAGAGAAGGTTTCCGGCTCAGCCCCCAGCGCCAGCGTGATGCACCAGCCCGCCAGACTCAGCACCCCGCAGACCACAAACTGGATCTGGGCAAACCGCAGGGAATACATAGCGTCCCCGAACTTGTCGATCACCACAATGTGCACCGCAAACAGTACCGCACACAGGATCACCACCAGGTCTTCCGGGGAAATCGTGAAGCTCTCGGAAACGGAAATGAAGAACAGCCCCAGCGTGGCAAACACAATCCCGCCCCAGGTGAAGACCCCCGGCCGCTTTTTCATGAACAGCCCGATCAGCGGCACGATGACCATATACAGGGCCGTGAGAAAACCCGCTCTGCCGGAACCGTCGGGATAGCCTGCCTTGTTGTACAGCTCCACGCCGTACTGCTGCAGGGTGGACGCCGTAAACAGTACCACACCGCACACCAGACCGGCAATGAGGGTGGTCTTTTTCATATGCGGATCGTCCGCTCCTTTTTCAAACAGGGCAATCACCGGGAACAGCGACAGGGCCCCCAGCATAAACCGGATGCCGTTGAACAGGAATGTGCCCACATAGTCCGAACCGGCGGTCTGGGCCACAAAAGCAAAGCCCCACACCACAGCGGTGACCACCAGAAATACAATACCCTTCAGATTGGTTTTCTTTTC
Source organism: Clostridia bacterium (assembly GCA_017415325.1). GTDB lineage: Bacteria > Bacillota > Clostridia > Oscillospirales > CAG-272 > UMGS1696. The sequence continues at coordinate 2,434 of JAFQGY010000303.1, read as the reverse complement.
CATACGAAATACTCCGCTTATGACATAAAAAATACCCTATCAGTATACCACAATCCGACAGGTTCTGCAAGAGGAACTTTGCCCGGATTCTTGCAAAGACCGCCGCTCTGTGCTATAATACATACAGAATACAACAACATCCGACAACGGAGGAACCTATGCTGAAGCAACAGATTGCCCCTTCCATGATGTGTGCGGATTACCGTACCTTTGCGGATCTGCTGAAAACCTTTGAAGAACAGAAAATCGAATACCTGCACATCGACGTGATGGACGGGGTTTTTGTGAAGAACTACACCCTCGGCACCGACTTCTGCCGCAGACTCCGGGACATGACCGCCATCCCCCTGGACATCCATCTGATGATCACCGAACCGGAATGGAAGATCGACTGGTTCGCACCCCGTCCGGGAGAATATGTGTCCGTTCATGCGGAAGCCACCGACCACCTGCAGAGAGCACTGGCGAAAATCCGGGATTTCGGTGCCAGACCCATGGCCGCACTGAACCCTGCTACGCCGCTGAACGTGCTGGACTATGTGCTGGACGATATTGACGCCGTACTGCTGATGACAGTGAACCCCGGTTTTGCCGGTCAGAAGCTGATTCCCCAGACCCTTAAAAAGATTACCGACTGTCGGGAATATCTGGATACACGGGGATACAGCCATGTGGAAATCGAAGTGGACGGAAACGTGAGCTTTGTGAATGCGGAAAAGATGTATGCGGCAGGAGCCAATATTTATGTGGCCGGTTCCTCCAGCGTGTTCTGCGGGGAAGACATTGCGGCAAACATCGGAAAACTGCGGATGCGCATCGGAGGCTGATATGGAATATACACTGGACTGGCTGATGGCCAATGACGGCTTTCTGTGTGACTGCGGCAAGCGGCACTATGGACTGCTGAAAGACTGCATCATCGGGGAAAATGCGCTGGCAAAGGTGCCGGAAATGGTACGGAAATACGGCGGAACCCATCCTTTCGTGCTTTGCGACAGAGAAACCTATGCTGCCGCCGGGGAAAAGGTCTGCGCTCTGCTGACAGATGCCGGTATCCCCTTTACCCTGCACATCATCTCCCGCACCAAGCCTGCCCCGGACGAACGGATCGTGGGCGAAGCGGTGATGTTCTGTGACGCGAAATGTGATATTGTCATTGCCGTGGGCGGAGGTGTCATCAACGATACAGGCAAGATTGCTGCCAACCTGAAGGGCTGCACGGATATATATGTAGCCACCGCACCTTCCATGGACGGATATGCCTCCGGGTCATCTTCCATGGAACGGGAAGGACTGAAGGTTTCCCTGAATTCCAAGTGTCCCGATGTGGTGATCGGGGATGCGGATGTGCTGGCAAAGGCGCCGGTGCATATGATCCGCTCGGGAATCGGGGATATGGCGGCCAAGTATATCTCCCTTGTGGAATGGCAGATCGCCGCCCTGCTGATCGGGGAATACTACTGTCCCACCGTGGCGCAGATTGTGAAAGAGTCTCTGGCGGTGTGCGTGGAAAATGCAAAGGCAGCCGTAGCCGGAGAAAAGGAAGCGGTCTGCAGACTGGCGGAAGGACTGGTGATGTCCGGGCTTGCCATGAACTATGCGGGGATCTCCCGTCCGGCCTCAGGGATGGAGCACTATATTTCCCACATTCTGGATATGCGTGCGCTGGAATTCGGTTCTCCTGCAGATCTGCATGGAATCCAGTGCGGCATCGGTACGCTGATTACGGCAGAAGCCTACGAAAAACTGGCGCAGATCACACCGGACAGGGAAAAGGCGCTGGCCTATGTACGGAATTTTGATCTGGAAGGATGGTTTGACCATCTGCGTGCCCTGCTGGGACATGGTGCGGAAGCCATGATTGCCGGGGAACAGAAGGAAGGCAAGTACGATCCGGCCAAGCATGCGGCAAGACTGGAAAAGATTCTGGAAAACTGGGACACCATACTGCAGATTGCGGGAGAGCTGCCTTCTTCTGCCAAGCTGCGGGAATTCTTTGTTTCCATCGGTCATCCGGTGTCCGGGCTGGAACTGGGACTGACGGCGGAGGACATGCGGGAAGCGTTCCTGGCAGCCAAGGACATCCGGGACAAGTATGTGCTGGGTCGGCTGTTCTGGGATCTGGGCGAACTGGAGACCGTTGCGGGGGTACTGCAGTTCTGAATACTGTAAGGGATCAGCTACAGCAGCATTTCCTTTTTCTGTGCTTTTGATTTTGTACTGGCATACAGTGGGGAGGTTGGTACGGTAGTTTTTGTGAATTGGATTTTTCTTTTGCTTACAGCGGTTTTGTTGGTACGATGCCCATCGTAGAGGTGTCCTTCCGGACGGGACTCAGAGGATAGGGGAGGGGAGAGATTGACTTCAGGTGCCAGTCATCTCCCCTCCCCTACCCTCCGAGACCTCCCACCCCTCCTCTCTTAACTGGGCTGGT
>JAFQGY010000302.1 GCA_017415325.1 Clostridia bacterium | reverse complement strand
TGCTATACTATATTCCTGTAATCCCAAATCCAAAGGAGTTCCCATGCCTTATAAAACCAAACAGCGCCATGCCATCCTGGACTACTTCGCCGCCTCCCCGGAAAATACACACACCGCCCGGGAGATCATCGAAGCCCTGTCCATCAGCGAGGCCACCGTGTTCCGTACCCTGACCCACCTCACGGACGAAGGGCTTCTGAAACGCTTCACCGGGCCCCACGGCTCCACCTACCAGTACAGCGGCTGCGGCGGACACCATATGCACCTGAAATGCAAGACCTGCGGCGTGCTGGTGCATCTGGAATGCAGCTTTGCCGAGGAAATCATGCGGCATTTTGCCACGGAACATCATTTTGCGCTGGACAAGGAAGACACCGTGTTCTACGGCCTGTGCGAAAACTGCCGGGAGGGTGTGCGGAAATGAAAAAATGCTTCCTTTTTATAATAACGCTTGTTCTGACCCTTTCCCTTGTGGGATGTGAAGCCTTTTATTACGGTACAGTCGTGGACGGCATCATCCCCAAAGACGGCATCACCATCGTCACCACCAACTTTTTTCTGTACGATGCGGCACGCACCATTGCCAGAGACCGGGACAACGTCATCATGCTGATCTCACCCGGTGCGGAATCCCACGACTTTGAGCTGACCCTTGCGGATATGGCCGCCATCGAAACCTGTGACCTGTTTGCCTATGTGGGCGGCGAAGGAGAAGGCTGGGTTTACGATGCCCTGGACACCTTCGGGGAAAACGGCATCGAAGTGCCCACCTTCTGTGCCATGGAAGCGGTGGAGAAAGCAGGGATGCTGGTGCATTCCGCCGGGGAACATGATCATGACCATGAAGAACACCATGCTGCCCATTGGGAAGGGATTGACGATCATGTCTGGCTGTCCGTTCCCAATGCGATGGTGATCTACGAAGCCATGCTGGACACCCTGCGCAGTCTGTACGAAGACTGGTGGGATCCGGCAGAAGAACCGGATGCTGCAGACAGCTGGAAGTACCGGCTGACCATGCTGGATGAAAAATTCCGCACCCTGACGGAATCGGCGGAAGATCCCTCCATTCTGGTGGCCGACCGGTTCCCCTTTGCCTACCTGACGGAAACCTACGGCATCGCCCATGAAGCGGCCTTTGAAGGATGCACCTCCGATACGGAACCCTCCCTGGACACTGTAAACCGGCTGATTTCCCTGACGGAAACGCTGTCCCCCCGGACGATTCTGGTCACAGAGCTGTCCGATCGGCAGACGGCATCCTCCATTGCGGCACAGGTGAGCGGCGTGACCATTGCGGAACTGCACTCCTGCCACAATGTGACGAAGGAAGACTTTGAGAACGGCGTGACCTATTTTGATCTGATGGAACGGAACTATACCGTTTTGGAGAATTTATGGAACAAATGACTGACAAAATACTGGTATCCGCAGACGGCGTGACCCTCTCCTATGACGGCCGGCCGGTGGTGGAGAACCTGACCTTTTCCGTAACCCCGGGGATGTATCTGTGCATCGTGGGGGCCAACGGCAGCGGCAAATCCACCCTGATGCGGGCCATCACCGGGATTCTGCGTCCTTCCGCCGGAACACTGCGGGTGGGAAGCGGCGTCACCATCGGCTATCTGCCCCAGCAGTCGGAGATCCAGCGGGATTTTCCGGCGTCTGTCTGGGAGGTGGCGCTGTCCGGCTGTCTCGGGCGGGTGAAAAACCGGCTGTGGTTCGGCTTCGGGTATGATAAGGAGGCACAGAACCGGGCGGAAAAGGCGCTGGCCATGCTGGGGATGGAGCACATGAAAAAACGCTCCTACAACGAACTTTCCGGCGGGCAGCAGCAGCGGGTACTTCTGGCCAGAGCCCTGTGTGCCTCGGACGATCTGCTTCTGCTGGACGAGCCGGTGACCGGGCTGGATCCCGATGCGGCAAGGGAAATGTACGCCATCATCCGGCGGCTCAACGACAGCGGCACGGCCATCCTGATGGTGACACACGATATGGAAGCGGCACTGGAAGAATCCTCCCACATCCTTTGTCTGTGCCAGAGACACGGCGGGAACGGCTCCGGCGGCCAGTCCGGCAATACCACATCGGGAAGAAACCACGCCAACTTCTTCGGCCCTACAGACCAGTACCGGGCAGGGCTTGCCTCCGACGAGTGCAGCTGCTGCGGGATGGAGCATGACCGGAAGGCTGTGGATCCCCGGCGGATTATTCAGATTCCCGGCAGCATTTCTCTGGGCGGTACCATGGAAATCGGCAGAGCAGTGCCTGTCTATGACAAAAAACGTCCCGCACCGGGCGGAAATACATCTGACAGCACACCCGGCGGAAAGGGGGGAAATGTATGACCATCCAGTCCATTCTTGCTTCTCCCTTTCTCACCTCCGTGGTGATCCGCTCCCTGATTGTGGGGGTGCTGGTGTCCCTGTGTTCCGCGCTGCTGGGGGTAAGCCTTGTGCTGAAGCGGTATTCCATGATCGGCGACGGGCTGTCCCATGTGGGTTTCTTTGCGCTGGCCCTCTGTACGGCGGCCGGGGTGGCGGGGGCGTATACCATGGAAGCGTCCATTCCCATTGTGGTGCTGGCGGCCGTGCTGATTCTGCGGCTGAGCCGGTCGAAAAAGATCAAGGGGGACGCCGCCTGTGCCATTGTTTCCACGGGAGCGGTGGCCATCGGTACGCTGATCAACAACATTCTGGGGGTGCGCTCCTCCGATGTGTGCAGCAGTCTGTTCGGTTCTGCCTCCCTTGTGACCCTGACAGACAAGGATCTGTGGCTCAGCGTGATTCTGTCCGCTCTGGTGCTGGTGTGGTATGTGCTCTGCGCCCGGCGGATCTTTGCGGTGACCTTCGATGAACCCTTCGCCCGCTCTGCCGGGGTACATACGGAACGGCTGGACATGATGATGGCCATTCTCACCGGGATCATCATTGTGGTGGGCATGAAAATGATGGGCGCCATCATGATCTCCGCCCTGATTCTGTTCCCGCCCATGACCGCCATGCGTCTCACCGGCAGTTTCCGGGCTACGGTCTGGGTTTCCGGCGTCGTGTCGGTGGTGAGCTTTGTCATCGGGTTTGTGCTGGCGTGCCTGTTCTCCCTGCAGACCGGGGCAACGGTGGTGACGGTACAGCTTTGCGTGTTCCTGCTGTTTGCGCTGGCGGGGAGAGTGAAAGTAAGAAGTAAGAGATAAGTAAATGATGATTAACTAACCTGTTGATGCAGGGGACGAGGGTCGCTTTCTTGAAAGAAAGCTCGGCAAAGAACTTTAAACAGGAGTTCCACTGGATATAGTTTCTGCAATTCCATCTACCACTGGATATTGTGTATTCAAGACATGAGAAATAGTGGAGTGAGCTCCCAGGGACCGTTCAGTTTCACGAAGTGAATACTGGCTGCTCGCCATAGATCGTTTCCGATTGCGTGATATAGTTAATCATCGTTTACATAAGAAATCAGAAATAAGAAGATTCTGGCAACAGGAGGAGTCATGGAATATCCTGTATCTTTGTATTTTGATACCGATACAGTGCACGTAGAGGTTCTGGATCTGTGCCGGGGGGACGAGGATTTCCGGAAGGTATACATTGCGGAGGACAGCGGACGGAAGCTGGTTATCAAGCATATGTCCAACACCTTCAGCGACGGGCGCAGGATTGCGGGCTGGTTCCGGCTGATGGATGCCTACCGGGAAACGGGGCTGTATGTTCCCGCAGTGGTGCCTGCCCTGGACGGGGAGCTGCTGCACTGTGAAGCAAAGGACGGGCGTACCTGTTGGGTATATGCAGAGGAATATGCCCGGTATGAAACGGCGGAACACATCGGGGAGGAAAACTGCCGGGATGCAGCGGGAAACTATACCTTCACACCGGATCTGATGCGCTCACTGGGGAGAATTGCCGCGGCAAAACTGGATTTTCTGGACTGGCCCTCCGCTTACTGTCTGCTGGAACCCTTCAGTGCGCCGGACACCACCGATGAAGGAACGGAATGCGCCGCTGCTTTTGTGTCCTATATCCGGGAGAATCTGCCGCAGTATCTGCCACGGACGGAGGAGCTGTATGCCCTGTTTCTCCGGCGGCAGGAAGAACTGCGGGAAATCTACCACACCCTGCCGGTCTCCTGTTTTCAGGGAGATCTGAACGAAAGCAATGTACTGCTGGACGAAAACGGCCGGTTTGCGGGACTGATTGATTTCAACCTGTGCGGCAGGGAACCGGTTCTGAATTATGCGGTCCGGGAAGCGCTCTGGGCCGTATACGACCGCTGCCTCTTCGGGGCGGATGACAGCCGCCTCTGCTATTACGATAAAACCCTGGACGACATCCGGATCCGTTCCTTTCTGCGGAATATCGGATATGTGCAGGAAACCTACACCTTCAGCGAAGCCGAAAGAGAAGCCTTTCCCATTCTCTTCCGGTACATGAACTCCTTCTGGTGGCAGACACTGTCCGAAATCGGGCGGATCCGGGAGGACGATGAGAAAATCGTAAAACTGCTGGACTGGCTGGAATTCCAGATGACCAGAGACGACATCCGGCTTCCCCTCAGATAATAAAAAAATGCACCCCCCTGTCAGTCTTCATGATTTTTACATCATATCGTCTGACAGGAGGTGCATTTCATTTTGCACGGGAGTATGCATATCCGGTTCCGGCAGAGCAGACAGCCTGTTTTGCCGCCTGTGCCGCAATCAGTCCGCCATCAGTGCATCGATGGTTTTCTGCATAGCGGATTCCGCAGCCGTGATTTTGCTCTTCAGAGAAGAAGCCAGATCTGTTTTGCCGTTGGCGGACAGGGAGCCGGGCAGATCCAGCAGGCCGCCCCAGCCGTACAGATTCCCCAGTTCAAAGGCACGTGCTTCGAAGATCAGATCCAGCATGGCGGCAGAGTCTTCATCACGGGCAGCCTTGGTCTTCAGAACCACATCATAGAAGGCCGGGGTCAGGGTGTACATGGATTCGGCGGACAGGGCTTCGATGATGATGCCGGTTCGTTCCGGATCGGAAAGGCTCTTGGGAACCGAGATCATATTGGCAGACCACAGACTCACCAGATCGTGATACTGTTCCTGTTCTTCGTCATATTTGGGCAGCGGCAGAATCCCGAAGTCGGTTTCCATTTCCCGGAACATGGTAACCCGGTTCAGACCCACGCAGGTGAACAGCACACGGCCTTCCGTAAAGGCAACGTCCATGCAGTCCCCCCATACATCGGGGTATTTGCTGGTGAATTTGTTTACAAACATACAGACATCAAAATTCCCGTTGATGGCATTGGCTTTTTCAAATGCGTCGAAGAACTTTTCCGACTGCGCGGTGATATAGGGCATATCGTTTTCGTCCTTGTCAAAGAACCGTTCGCCTGCCCCCAGAATAAATGCGGCAGTGTTGAAGCTTTCGCCCTGCATCCCCCACTGGTCAAATTCATCATGGACACCATCCCCGTTCAGGTCAATGGAGGCAAGGGTCAGATAGCTCTCCAGCGTATCCAGTGTCCAGGTGCCGTCCAGTACCATGCCGTACAGGTCCCCCAGCGCCAGGTCTTCCGCCAGCTTTTTGTTGAACAGAAGGGCCCAGGTAGCCTTGTTGTCCATGATGTTCAGATCTCCTGCGGTCAGGTGCAGCATACCGCCGATGGACAGGTCTGCATTGGCACTCTGGTCGTACCAGGGCTTGGAAAGATCCATATGGGGAATCTGCGTCAGATCCATCAGCAAACCGGCAGTTGCCAGTCCCCCGGTCGCAACACCGCCGATCAGCAGCAGGTCATACAGATCGTCCCCTGCCTGAATTGCCTGCTTGGCCAGGGCGGAGGGGTCATTGGTATCGCCGAACATTTCCACAACCGTGAAGTTGTACCTTTCCCCCACGGCGGCGTTCCGGTTGTATACAGCATCATTGATGGGTTCCCCGGTGAGCTCTTCCGCATAGGCGTCCTGGCTGAACCAGTGACCGTCATGGGGCCCCTTGGTCAGCATGGTGAATCCATGTCCGCCGAAATCCTTTTCCGGCAGATCGGGCTTCAGTCTGGTTTCTTCGGTTTCCACAACTTCTGCAGCTGTGCTGTCTGCGGGGGCAGCCGTGGTTTCTTCCGCGGTATTTCCGCAGCCAGGCAGGGCGGACAGCATAATCGCTGCCAGAAGGGCACTCAGGATACGATGCTTTTTCATGATGTTTCTCCTTACAGTATCTGTTCAATTAACCGATTGCAAAACTCCAGTAAAAGGGAAACGGGTCGCTTTTTGAAAAAAGCTCCGCAAAAACTTTTAAAATGGTTTTATCTGGATATAGTGACTGCAATTCCATGTGCCACTATATATAGGAATTGCAAAACATCAGAAATAGTGGAGCGAGTTCGCAGGGACCTCTA
>JAFQGY010000301.1 GCA_017415325.1 Clostridia bacterium | reverse complement strand
CTGGTGGTACACCGACTTCATGAACGGCGGCTCCATCGGCACGGATCACCGGTATTACCTGACCGGCGCATTTTCCATCACCACCATGGAAGGCGCTTCCGCTATCGTGGTGAACAAGGCCTTGTTCAACGACAATTTCGGTGATTACAATGACCTGTACGATCTGGTAAAGGAAAACGCATGGACCTATGACCGGTTTGCGGAATACTGTGCCGGTGTGTACAACGACATCAACGGGAACGGGGAAAAGGACGAGGATGACATCGTAGGCTTTGCCAACCAGGGCCAGCGTACCATCAACTACCTGTCCATGTCCACAGGTCTTCCCTATATGCAGCGGGACGAAAACGGGATTCCCCAGCTGGATCTGTACAACGATTATGCCATTCAGTGGGTGGATACCCTGTACAATCTGCTGTATACCGACAATTACGCCTACCAGCCCAAGGATCCCAATGCATATGATGCCACACCGCACTTTGCAGAAGGCAAGGCACTCTTTATGCCGGGCATGCTGTCCTGGTATACCAGCTCCAAGCTGCGGGACATGGAAGATCCCAAGGGCGTGGTACCCCATCCGGTGCTGGAAGAAGGCATGAAGTATGTCAGTGCAGCCGGTACCGTCAACGGGGAAAGTGTGGTAATTCCTTCCACGACTCCTGCGGAACTGCGGGAAATGTGCGGTGCCACCATGGAAGCTCTGTCCTTTGAAGCGTATCGTCTGGTGGTACCCGCATGGTATGAAGTAGCGCTGAAGAGCAAGTATGCCGACGCTGAACGGGATGCGGAAATGATCGACGTGATCTATGATACCATCGATACTTCCTTCATCATGATGGCCGACAAACTCCTGGGCAGCGGTTCCTTCTTCTACACCGTTGTGGGAGCCGGCAAGATCGACGGCGGCGGATATACTTCCTATTACGAAAAGAACATCAAGGCCCTGCAGACCAAATGGGACAATATGCTGGCGGCCTATGAGGAACTGATCAGTCAGTGAACCCGTTTGCCGGGGAACCCATCAATAAAAAATTGTACAGAAACGGGAGTCAGATACGGCTTCCGTTTCTTTTTTCTGTGAAAATTTCCAAAGCCCCCTTGCAATATGCCGCCGAATCGTGTACAATAGGACTACAACCATGGTTTCCCGGGATCTGCAGTTTCCGGGAGCCGGTAAGACTGTATCTCACAATACGGAGGAATATACATATGAAAATCGCAAAGCTGGGTCTGCAGCTGTACACCATCCGCAACACCATGGATACCGCAGAAAACATCCGGGAAAGCTTCCGCAAGATCAAGGCGCTGGGCTATGACATCGGTCAGACCGCAGGGTGCGCCATCCCTTACGAACAGTTCGGTCAGATCGCCAGAGAAGAAGGCATCGAAATCTGCGGTACCCACGACGATTTCAACCTGATGGTAAACGATCCCGAAAAGGCTATGGCCAACCACAGAGCCCTGGGCACCACCAACATGGGTATCGGCGGCTTCGGCGCAGGCTCCATTGAAGAAGTGGAACAGTTCATCGAAAAGGCCAACAAGGTAGCCGACATCGTGTACGAACACGGCTTCAAGTTCACCTACCACAACCACAGCCACGAATTCCGTCACTTCTCCAACGGCAAGACCGCCATGGATATGCTGGTGGAAGGCCTGAACCCCGAAAAGACCTCCTTTGTACTGGATACCTACTGGGTACAGCACGGCGGCGGGGACGTACGTTTCTGGATCGAAAAGCTGGCCGGCAGAATCGACATCCTGCACCTGAAGGCAATGGGCCGCAACGACCAGGGTCCGTTCATCACCGAAATCGGCAACGACAACATGAACTGGGCAGGCATGCTGGAATCCGCTGAAAAGGCCGGGGTAATGTACTTCGTAGTAGAACAGGACATCTGGCCGGGCGATCCCTTCGATTCCATCAAGCAGTCCTCCGAATATCTGCATAAGTACTTTATGTAAGTTTACCATATACCGGTGCGGGGAAACCTGTGCCGGTATTTTTTTTGCGCCGGAAAAGGTATGCCGGATAAATATTATTTGATGGAAATATTTTTGTTGCATTCACGGCGGAAAAGGTGTCTACTATAGGCAAATCTTTAAGAGAAGAGGACTGTATAATGAAAGCGGGGAAAAAACTAGCTCTGGTATTGGCAAGTACGACATTGGCGGCGGCTCTGCCTGTGCATGCGGCTGCACTGATCGGGGATCTGAACGGCGACGGAGTAGTGGATTCGGCGGATGCGAAGAAACTGGCGGAATATTTTGCAGGGTATAGACATGAGATCGATCCTGTGGCAGCGGATGTGGATATTGACGGGGATGTGGACAGGAAAGATGGGATGATACTCAGCCGGTATGCAGATGGATGGGATGGGTATGAGATGCCAACGGAGGAAGAAGCTGCCACTGCGATTTATACAAAGGAATTGGATGAGGAACACATACAGACCGGGACACTGACTTATGAAGGGGAGACCTATGAAGGGATGTATGTGGATAACGAGATTATTATAGTTGTGGATGAAGATGTTGTCGGACGGGAATATGTGGAAGAACTGGTGGAACCGTATGGTGGGACTGTTGTGGGACAGGTGCCATCTGTAGGTTTTTATCAGGTGTTGCTGACAGAAACAATAGGTGTAGAAGAACTAGAAACAATTATTGTTAAACTTATGTTATGTGAATACGTTGAGGATGCATATTTGAACACGGTAACAGAGTATGAAACAAATGCGTATTACCCCAATGATCCATTCGATTGTATAGATACTTATAAAGAATATTATTTGTGGAATACATCCTCTTACACATGGCATTTAAGGGCAATAAATGTTCCGGAAGCTTGGGAACTTGTATATTCAGTAAATGATGATCCTCATATTAAAGTAGGGGTTTTAGACGGTTTGTTTGATGATAACCATGAAGATCTTTCAAATTTAACTATACAACATTATGCATCAAATGGAGCAACTGTTCAAAAGTATCCGGATGAAGCAGCTCATGGGACGCATGTGGCAGGGATAATAGGCGCAGATGTAAACAATGGCAGGGGGATTGCTGGAGTAGCGTTAAATGCAGAAATGATATGCAGAACTGTTACAAAAAATACTGTTTTTCATACAACAATAGCCAAATGGGTCAGTGATTTATCTGCTCTCATTATGAGTGACTGTAATATTATTAATATGTCTCTTGGAACAAATAGCGAAATGGGTAAGGAAAAAAATGCCAATGAATTGGAAGAAATTTTATTAGACCATATTCAGGATGGTAAAAAGTTTTTGCTTGTAACGACAGCTGGTAATGATGGACATGAAAACCATGACGTAAATAATAATAATATATTAACCAGAATTGATAAATCTGCTTTGGTAGATCGCATTATAGTGGTGGGAAATGCGAATTATTGTAATGGAAATTACAGAGATTTTTCGGATGGTTTTGAACGATATTTAGGTGTAAATTTAGATGGAAGTAATTCTGAGTATGCAATTGGAGAGGATGCAAGTTCCTACATTGGAAATCGAGTTGACATTATGGCACCAGGTACAAAAGTGTTCAGTACAATTCCTTCAAACGCAACACAGGATTCAAATTCGATAAAAAATGGTTATGGACGTAAAACAGGTACTTCCATGGCTGCTCCTGTGGTCGCCGGTGTAGCAGCTCTTGTTATGGAAGCTAACCCGGAATTAACACCTGAAGAAGTAAAATAT
>JAFQGY010000300.1 GCA_017415325.1 Clostridia bacterium | reverse complement strand
GAGATCGGCTATGTGCTGAACCCGTCCTACTGGGGCATGGGCATCGCACCGGAGGCCGTCTCAGCAGTCCTGCGCTTCGGCTTCACGGAACTGCATCTCCACCGGATCGAAGCCCGGTACATGACAGGCAACACCGCCAGCCGCCGGGTCATGGAAAAGGTGGGCATGACCTACGAGGGCACCGCAAGGGAGTCCATGTTCGTCAAAGGCGATTTTGTCTCCGTAGGCACCTGTGCGATTCTGCGGAGCGAATACTTCGGGAAATAAGAGATACGAAGTAAGAAATAAGAAGTATCGGTGCAGATTGGAAGGGCATTCCACAGAAATGTGGGGTGTCCTTTTTGTTTTGCGGTGACACGGTGACAGACATGACAGGCAGGGAAAATAAGAAGTAAGAGATAAGAAATAAGAAGTATCGCTGACACGGTGACAGACATGACAGGCATTTTCAACTTACTATGGCATTTTTCACCGCAGCAAAAAAACAGCCTGCATTTCTGTAAGCTGTTCTTCCCTGCAAACCCACTTCTTACTTCTTACTTCTTACCTCTTACTTCCCTATCATTTCCCCAACCGTGCAGAACGAAAACCCCCGTTCGATCAGCTCCGGCAGGATACGGCGCAGGGCTTCCGGGGTGGGGGAGTCGCCGGATACATAATCGTGGAACAGGATGATGTCGCCGGCTTCGGTGTTGGTCAGGACGTTTTCCGCAATGTCCTCCACGGCGGTGTGGGCCCAGTCCCGGGTGTCCACCGACCAGAGAATCACGCTGTAGTCCAGATCCGCGGCGGCACGGCAGACCTCGTCACAGTACATCCCTCCCGGCGGACGGAACAGGCGGGGACGGGTCTCCACATCCGCAGGCAGGGCGTTTTCCATCTCCAGTATCTCCGCTCTGGCCCCCTCATAGGCCGCGCACCCCAGATTCGGATGGCCGTAGGTGTGGTTCCCGATCTCATGCCCGGCGGCGGCAATCTCCCGTACAATCTCCGGATACTGCCCTGCATTGCACCCGATGCAGAAAAACGTCGCCCGGATCCCATACTGCTCCAGAATCCCCAGAATCTCCCGGGTATACACCGGATGGGGCCCGTCGTCAAAGGTCAGCGCAACCGTCTTCTCCCCCCCGGTACTGCAGGAAAAATACACGCCGGAAGCGGGAGAAGTAAGAGATAAGAAATAAGAGATCAGAAATACAAAGACCGTGCAGACTCTCCAACCATGCTTCCCGAACCGAAAATTTCCCATAATAACTCCCCCGATCCTTCTTATTTCTTACTTCTTACATCTTACTTCTTATTTCCTCCAGCGTTCCGAACCGGAATCCCATTTCCTTCCATGTGCGGATCAGATCCCGCAGGATGGCGGCGTTGGTGGCGGAGGTGGGGTGCAGCAGGAGCACTTCCCCGTTGTGGGTCTCGGCGAGAATCCGTGCCTTTGCCGCTTCCGGATCCATCTGCCGCCCGTTGTCCCAGTCCGCATAGGCGAAGCTCCAGAACACCGTGCTGTACCCGCATTCCTTTGCAAAGCGCATGTTTTCCTCACTGATCTTCCCTTCCGGCGGCCGGTAGAATCTGGCAATCTCCCGCCCCGTGCTCTCCCGGTACACATCCTCCATCCGGACCAGCTCCGCCCGGAACCCTTCCAGTGTCTCCACTTTTGTCATATCTCTGTGGGACGCCGTGTGGTTGCAGACCAGATGCCCCTCGTCCCCCATACGCCGCACCAGTTCCGGCTCCGTCTTCACCAGTCCTTCCAGAATAAAGAACGCCCCGGGCACGTTTTCTTCCTTTAATATATCCAGAATCGCCCCCACGTTCCCGTTTTCGTACCCGGCGTCAAAGGTCAGATAGAGCACCCGGTCGTCATCCTCCATGGAAGCGTGGTTTCTGTCCGCATAGAATCCGTCATACTGTTCGATATAGGCCAACTCCGGCGGCGGGGGCATCTGTTCCCCGTTTTTGCTGTGGTGGAAGTACCAGCCGGTTCCCGATGCGAGGCAGGGCAGTGTGAGGCATGCGGCGGTGAGGCAGGTGAGAATGTATTTTCGCATATGCGCACCTTCTTTCTGTGGTTTGTACGATGGTATTGTTGCCGGGGAGGAGGGAAATATGTGATGTATGATCTGGAAAAGGGAGAGAGATTTACAGAGGTGG
>JAFQGY010000299.1 GCA_017415325.1 Clostridia bacterium | reverse complement strand
ATAAACGCCGTCCTTTTCCACTTCAAATTCGTACCGTGCAACGCCTTCCGCCTTGTTGCAGAAGCTTGCGCCGCCCTGTGCCAGGTTGGAGAATGTACCGGTGTGTTCGGTCATTTCTTCTTCACCGGGACCAACTTCCAGAAGGAATTCACCAAGATCGGTGGGTTCATCGGCACTGAAGGAAATTTCTGCGGATACGGCAACGGCTGCGGTCAGAGCAAAAGCAGCTGCCATCAGCATAGCAAGCAGTTTTTTCATAAGTATACCCTTTCTGATTATCAAAAATTGATTGGAAACAGATTCCTTCCAATACTGATATTATAATCTTGTTGGAATATTTTGTCAAGTCCCATTTTGTTTTTTGTAGTCCTGCACAATCGCAACTGCAGAATACTGTTCATTACGCCGAAATATTCTGTTCACAAACACATCTTTTGCTGTTTCCGCAGTATCCCCACAGGTTCTCTCTGCCAGTTCATATCCGGATGCAGGTCTTCCACACCCACGATGCTTCTGTTGTCATACTCCACAACCACATCTCCCGGCAGAATTCCCCGTCCGGCAGCCGCAGATTCCTCCGCCACCGCCAGCACCAGTGCACCGTGATGCCCCGCCGTACCGTACACGGACATTTCCCCGTCATCTGCAATGTTCCGCAGGGTTACACCGCCGATGGTGCAGATCCCGTCTGTCTGCTGTCCGCTGCGTTCCGGAGATCCTGTGGAAAACTCCGGCAAAACAGGCGTATCGGCCGCAGCCCGCAGCGGTGCATACCGGACACCGAATTCCGTGGGAAAGCTCTCAAAACCGGGCAGCCTGTTGGAATAGTTCCCTTCTGCGGGAGAAGCAAAGACAATGCCCTGCGAAACGGCGTCTTCATCCTGTCCGGATAAACGCTGCAGCGCTTCGGCAGGTACCGCAGTTTTCTGCCCCGGGGTATACAGGATGTTTCCGTTCACGGTTCTTCCCCATACCTCCGGCATACCGATGGGGGCATAGGGGCGGAATACAATGTTGTTTTCCACAATATCACGGCTGTCCGGATACCATACATGGAAATGCACCGTGTCGTTCACTGTAATATTGTGCCGTACCGTCCGGCAAAATCCTTCCCGCAGCTTCAGACCGCCGTGAAGACAGAGATTTTCGGTAATGATATAGTTGGAGGAACCGTCATCCAGATCAATGTCCCAGCCATGGTCGCAGCGGAACCGGTTCCGGGTTATCACATTGGGGGAGAGCATGTCCAGTCCGGCGTATGCACCGCAGTCCCGGTCGTCCACATCCTGCAGATGCCAGAACCGGTCTCTGCCCCAGGAATTGAAGCTGCCGTGGTCGCCGGTTTCCCGCACCGTGTCGAATACATCACAGCCTTCGATCCTGTGTCCGCCGAAAGTACCCTCCGAAATGTTGATGCCCGCCCGGGAGGTGTGGCAGATGGTACAGTTCTTTACCGCAATGCCGTATGCCATGGAGATTTCCACCCCGGCAGCCTGCTTTTCCGTTGTCCCCACATACTCGATCAGGCAGTCCTCCACCACGCAGTTCTTCGGATACGCATCCGCTTTCGGGCCGGGGGTTCTGTCCATATCCGCTGCACTCTGTGTCTGATTGTATTCAAACAGCGGACTGCGCACGGATTCCGGATGTCCCACAAAACACAGCCCCGAAGCACCGATACCGGCAAAATACGAACGGGTCACGGCAATCTCCGAACAGTTTCCGTCTGCAAATATGCCATTGGAACCGATGTCCCGGAAAGTACACCGGTCAATCCGGCATCTCCGGCTGTTTTGCAGAAGCACCGCGCCTTTCCGGCAGATGGTCCAGTCACTGCGCAGGAGAGGTTCCCTGGTTTCCATAAATGTCCGCACACTGCGCCGGAAGGTGATGTTTTCGATGGTTACGTTTTCGCAGTCCTCCAGAATGAAAAACTGCTCTGTCACCGCCGCTTCTGCCTGCTCCGGATCATCTCCGGGGAAAAACCGTACATAGATGCGACCTTCTTTAGGACTGTATACCCATTCCCCCGGCTCCGTCATTTCCTCCCGGATGTTTTCGGCAAAACGGTATTCGTCGTGCATCCCCATCTGCCGGTTGTTCTGCCATCCGCCGGAAAGCGCAAGGGTACCGTCGGCATTTTTTCCATCAATTCTATAAGAATACCCGCCCCACAGATGCCTGTGCATGGCATGGATATAGCCTCCTGCTGGATCGGCCCAGTCTTTTGTCTTCTCCGGGAAAATACAGTCCGCCGCATACCCGCCGAAAACCGCATCCGGGTCGGTATATTTCGGATACCGCGCCATGGTGTATTTCCGCTCTCCTACATAAAAAGCATCCACAGGATACGGCACTTCCGCAGAGTATACCCCCGGCTCTGTCTCGGAAAAATCCTTTGCGGACAGACGTACGGTACCATGCAGACAGGCACCCTCCTCCCCCACAATCCGGATATTGTTTCCATGGATACGGATGGGTTCGGTAATATGATGGATCCCTGCAGGAATGCGGATACAGTCTCCCGCGGTGATATTTCTGAAGTCAGGCATATGATCACCTCACATTGTGTTTCTGTAACCATTATACCGTATTTTTCCGAAATTACAAGAGGTCCCTGCATCTTCCGGCAGAAATCATCTTGACGAACCCGGTTTCTGCTGTTATAATACCTGTATAAACCCACCCTTATCCTGTTCAATATACTGTGAGGAACGATTATGAAATCCCTGTGGAAATTTCTGTTATGCGGTCTGCTGCTTCTGTCTGCCGGAATGCTTACGGGATGCGACGGAACCTCAGCCGAACCGGAAGAAACCGCCCCTGCGGAAACCACGCCCCCGGCCTATCTGGATCCCAACGACCATGATACCATTCTGCGGGTCTCCACCGGCACAAAGCTGCGAACGATCGGCAATAAAATCAGCAACATGAACATGTGGAACTACAATATGTTCTGGGCCGATTCCCATGCCGACGGATACTTTGCCGAAACCTATCCTTTTGTGGAAGAAATGCAGTTCATGACTGCCACCGGCGGAGAACCGGGCAGAGATCTGTTTCTGGATCCCGCCGACCGGAGTGTGCTGGACGATTACGATTTTGCTCCGCTGGTAAATGCCTGCCGGAATGTGGTGGATCAGGGGCTGAAACCTATGATCAAAACCGGGAATGTGCCCCAGAAATATTCCTCCCTCAGCACCACCGGTACCTTCGGCGTCAACCTGTACCCGCCGGACGACTACAACGTATACTACAACTACATTGCCGCCATGGCTCAGGCACTGGTTGACGAATTCGGGCTTTCCGAAGTGCGTACATGGCGCTGGGGCTGCTTCACGGAATACGAAAACGCCGACTGGTTCCAGGGTACCTGTGAGGATTACTGCCGGATCTACGACTATACCGTTGCCGCCATCCAGAGTGTGCTGGGAGAAGAAATTGCCATCGGCGCCCACAGCATGACCTGTTCCGAAGGAATCTGGGACGAAAGACAGTTCATCGACCACTGCATAAACGGCACCAACTACTGTACCGGTAAGCAGGGTACCCGTCTGACCTACCTTGCCGCCTCCTATTATGATACCAAAATCAACGATATTTCCACCCGTACCAAACGGTTTGTAAATACCATAAATGTGCTGCGGGATGCGGTGGATGCATCTGTGGAAACGGCGCTGGCATCCGGTATTCCCAGAGAGCATCTGGATTCCCTGGGGATCACATCCATCTATTACGGGATCGACGAAGGGCGGATTCTGTCCGGTACCAAAGGGCGGGATGCGGCGGATCTTTCCAACCGGATCGTAGGCCATACCAAGCAGGCAGCCTATGACGCTATGATTCTGGAGCAGATGATCAACAACGATATCAGCTACTTCTCCGCATGGGCTTACCACACCGACCAGTTCTACGGCCTGCCGACGGTATCCTACCATGTGGCAAATTCCTTCTGGAATATGGTAGGCACAACTCAGGTGCAGTCCACCGTAGAACGGCATGTGGAGGGCTCCAGATTCCCCCGTACCCAGGATGGCATTGCTTCCGTGGACGATGACGGTACCGTATACGCCATGCTGTACGATTTCGGAGACGACCTGAATGAACGGGATCCGGCAGAAAACGGCGGCAGCTATATCCATCTGCTGGTGGACATGGACTGTCAGAAGGCAAAGCTGACCCTCTCCTATGTGAACAACGACTCCAATTTCTTTGACGAATGGGTGGCCGATTGTGAAGCCGCCGGTATTGGCAAATCGGATTTCGGCTGGTCCCCTGACAGCACACAGCTGCCGGACAATCTGACCTCCGATGCTGCCAGAATGCTCTTCAACCGCAACTATATCCGGTATACCGAAGCCTCCGTCCTGCAGACAGAAACCGTGGAAGTCCCTGTATCCGGAGGAGAACTGTATTATCAGGT
>JAFQGY010000298.1 GCA_017415325.1 Clostridia bacterium | reverse complement strand
GATATAGGTGCATCCCACATTGACAGGGCCGAAGGTGAAGATCACCAGTGCCGACAGCGCCAGCAGCACCCAGTCCGTCACAGACAGCACGGTAATGCCCGCCTGCATGCCGAAGATGCCCATGAGGGCGGCGGTGGCGGGGGAGCTGTCGTAGTGCATCACGCCGTGCAGGGGCGCAAACACGGAGAAATAGGGGGCTGTGGAATGGATGGACGCATAACCGCTGATGGCGAACAGGGCGAAGAACAGGGGGAAGTTCCCGAAGACCATCATCAGGTTCACCGACAGAATCTGGTTCAGCCGCCGTCCCAGCAGCTTGAAAAAGTTTTTCAGCGTGGGATGCTCATAAATCTGTTCTTCCTCCTTGGAGACCCCTTCCCCATCGGAGTAGGTCTTCCGGAAGGGATTGAATCCGCTTTCCTTCTTCTCTTTGGCGGCAATCTCCTCCAGCTCTTCGGCCTCCAGTTCATCCAGTGTATGTCTTTCGTTATCTGCCATTTTGCACCTCACTGAAAAGTAAGAAATAAGATGTAAGAAGTATCCGGAGAGATGTGCAGAGCAGCACCGTTTCCGTCCCACGTATTTCTTACTTCTGATTTCTTATCTCCTGTCTCTTATTTCTCACTTCTTATTTTTTATCTCTTACTTTCATCTTCCCATCAATATGATTCCGAATGCCATTCCGGCGCAGGGGAGGAAACGGGCGGCTGACCTGGGGTGGGGGGCTGCTCCGGCGGCAAAGCACAGCAGCACCAGCGTCACGGCGGCGTATCCGGCAAGGGGCAGGACATCCGGGGCGTTCAGGGGAGCGGCGGGATCCGTCAGCAGAGCCAGGGTCAGGCCGAAGCAGGCGCCGCGCCAGAGGGTCAGTCCGGCAAACAGCGGCAGGGCACAGACCGTCAGCGCCGCCGCCAGCCACAGGGCAAACTCCGCCGCAGGCACGGCAAGGGAAACCTCCGCAGGCATACAGAAAATCCGCTGTCCGGAAAAGCTGCCTCTGTCCGGCAGGAAATATGCGGCGGACGCAGCGGCGGCAAAGCACAGGACAAGCAGCAGGAATCGCGGACGGGAAAAGAATATCCGGTTGTGCATGGTTTGCTCCTTCCGTTTGGTTTTTGTTTTACCATATGCAGAAGGCGCACGGGACATGCATGAGATATGATACCATATTTTTCGGGGGAATTCTACAGGAAAATGTAAATTAAAAGGAAGAATGTATGTCCTGCCCTGCGTCCTGTGCCTCCGTGTATGCGCCGGTAAGTGGAAAATGCCTGTCATGTCTGTCACGGTGTCAACAGAACAACGTACATCCTGTTCCCTCGTGTATCCCCCAGCAACTGCAAAATGCCTGTCATGTCTGTCACCGTGTCACCCCCGCACCAATACTTCTTATCTCTTACCTCTTACTTCTTATTTCTCTTACCTCTTACTTCTTATTTTTCTCTTGCAAATCCCACAATAATATGGTATCATATTCCCAACACAAATACAAAGGACGGTGCAACCATGAACGCAAGAGAGAGAACACGGGCGATACTGCATTTTCAAGAGGCGGATCATGTGCCTGTGGTGCATTTCGGGTACTGGGCGGAGCTGCTGGACAAGTGGCTGGCGGAAGGACATATCACGGAAGAAGAACGGCGGGGGTACTGGGACGGATCTCCGGCGGACAATGCCCTCTCCGGCAGACTGGGGTTTGATTTCTGCTACACCTGTCAGTTCGGCGGGGCCAACGATCTGCGGCCGGGCTTTGCCAGAGAGACCCTGGAATCCTTCCCCGACGGCAGCTATACCTACCGCAACGGCAACGGCCTCATCGAACGGGCCTACCCCGGGGTGGACTCCATTCCCATGTCCATCGGCACCACCCTCACCGGCAGAGAAGCCTGGGAAGAGCTGTACAAACCCAAGCTGACCTGGACGCCCGACCGGGTGAATATGGATGCGCTGCACGCTCTGATTGCCCGGCAGGATGAGATTGAGATTCCCCTGGGTCTCCACGTGGGCAGCTACTACGGCAAGGTGCGGGACATGCTGGGGGTGGAGGAGCTGGCCTACCTGTACGCCGACGACGAGGAGCTCTATGCCGAAATCATCGAAACCCTCGGGGAGATCAGCTACCGCAACTGTGAAGTGATCCTGCAGGCGGGACTGCGGCCGGACTTTGCCCATTTCTGGGAGGATATCTGCTTCAAGAACGGGCCTCTGGTGTCTCCCGACGTGTTCCGGGAATATGTGGGGCCCCAGTATAAGCGGATCACAGACCTGCTGGCCTCCTACGGCTGCGACATTGTGTCCCTGGACTGCGACGGCTGCATCGACAAGCTGGTGCCCGTGTGGCTGGAAAACGGCGTCAACACCATGTTCCCCATCGAAGTCGGCACCTGGGACGGCAATATCGCCCCCTGGCGGGCAAAATACGGCAGAGAGCTGCGGGGTGTGGGCGGCATGGATAAGCGGGTCTTTGCCCTGGACTATGCGGCCATCGACCGGGAAATCGAGCGTCTGAAACCCCTTGTGGAGCTGGGCGGCTACATCCCCTGCCCCGACCACAGACTCCCCCCGGAAGCCAAATGGGAGAACGTGCAGTACTACTGCGAACGGTTCAGAGAAACATTCTGAGGGAAGTAAGAAGTAAGAGATAAGAAGTAAGAAGTATTGGTGCAAGGCGATTGGACATTCTGCAGAAATGTGGGGTGTCCTTTTGTTTTGCGGTGACACGGTGACAGACATGACAGGCATTTTGCAGTTGCTGGCGCATAAACGGGGAAAACGCCAAATTTCGGTATTCCTGTAGGGGCGATTCACGAATCGCCCGAACGTATAATTTGGTATTCCCAATTTCTGTAATGGAATCAACAAATACAATAACAAACACCTGCATTTCCCCTGCGGCAATACAGAATACCAAACTGTCCGGCGGACGATTCATGAATCGTCCCTACAGGATGTACTGGATCCTTCTGATTTCCGCATAGTGACACCATGACAGACATGACAGGCATTTTCCACTTACCGGCGCATACACGATGGAAAACTGTATTTTTCTATATAACCAAATTCATATATTCTTTTGTGAACATAAAAAGAACAATGTATGGAATACATGTGAATATTCCCCGTTTTCAACCCTTATTTCGCAAGGGATTTCCTTATGATCCGGGGGTCGAAAAAACGTGGAAAAATCGCGGACGACTTTTGGGATGAAATGTGGTATACTATAGATACAGGAGAGAAAACACATGTTCTTATTCCTGTACATACTATATTTTATTTTTTACAGCATCCAGAGAGATGCGGAAAGGAGGGTTCATGAACGAAAATATCATGAACAACAATATGCTGCCGGAAGAAGGGAATCTGGTTCCCGCGGGGGAAGACGCCTGTGTCTATGAGGATATGGCGCAGATGCGGGAAGAGCTGGAACGGATGGCCATGGAGGAGGACGGGCCTGT
>JAFQGY010000297.1 GCA_017415325.1 Clostridia bacterium | reverse complement strand
GTGCCCGTCTGGCGGCTTCCGTGAGAAAGGTCAGTCCCGGCAGGTTAAAACTGTCGTCCACCCGGTTTTCCTCACAGCTGTGCATCATGTCCCCGGAGGAAACGATGATGTCCGGACGGATCTGATCCAGCAGGGCCAGCGCATCCGTATGGGGACGGCAGTGCAGGTCGGCGGCAAGCACCATAGTCAGGGTGGGCGCGCCGGGAAGGGACAGCGAATATACAGTGGTTTTCAAGAGAATACCTCCGTGAATTGATACATTCATTATAGCACAGATCCGGGCGGATGTAAAGCGGGCAGAAAGATTTCGAGGAAGGTGTAGTGCAGACTGCCTAAAAGGATGGATTATTTATGGATTTTTATTATCAACAAAAGGTTGTTTATGATATTGCAAAATTCAAAGGAATTTGATATAATGTAACCGTATCTTTACTTGAATCCGTATCATGTCCGTGAAAAAGGAACATGAACGTACAGGAGGAAAACATGAACAAGAAGCTTTGTATGCTGCTGGCACTGCTGATGCTGGCATCTACTGCCACCGCCTGCGGAGACTCCGGCGCATCCGAAACCACCGCAGATACCTCTGCCAACAACACTGCCGCAGAAACTGTGGAAACCGAAGAAACCGAAAACTTTGATCCGGGTCTGCCTGCCAAGGATTTCGGCGGCCGTACCTTCACCTTCATGACCAAGAACGATGAATCCTGGTCTGACTGGAAGGAATCCAGCATTTATTATCCGGAACTGACCGGGGAAGTGCTGAATGACGCTGTGTTCAACCGGAACAGCTACGTACAGGAAACCTACAACGTGGCTCTGGCAGAATATGCACCCAGCAGCGGCAACTTTGTCAAGGAAGCCGAAACTGCCGTAAAGACCGGGGACACCACCTATGACGTAATCATGCCTCCGCTGAACAACGCCGGTACACTGGTACAGTCCGGATATCTGATGAATCTGTACGAAGTAGAAAACCTGAACCTGAGCCAGAGATGGTGGGATGAACGCTCCATCGCCGACCTGTCCATCGCCAATAAGCTGTACATGGTTTCCGGCGACATCTCCACCCTGAACAACGACGCCACCTGGTGTACCATGATCAACCTGGAAGTGCTGAACAACCTGGGCGTGGAAACTCCCTATCAGTACGTTGCGGAAGACAACTGGAACTTTGACACCTACAAGATGCTGTGCGAAAACGCTTCCATCGACCTGGACGGTGACGGTACCTTCGGCAAGGATGACTCCATCGCCAACCTGACCCAGAACGAAAACGCCACAGCCATGCTCATCACCTTCGGCTACCACCTGATCAACAAGGACCAGAACGACGTTCCCTACTTCGATCTGGAAGGCAACGAACGGGTTTACGACATTCTGATGGACTATTCCGAATTCATGCTGGACGACCGTCTGTCCCTGAACTATCATGAAAAGGGCGCTTCCGATGGCTACCACCTGCTGACCACCAAGATGTTTGAAGAAAACAGAGGGCTGTTCTGGATCACCAACCTGCAGATGGTTATCCGTCTCCGGGAAATGGAAACCGACTTCGGTATCGCTCCCTGCCCCAAGTATGATGCCCAGCAGGAAGACTACTGCAACGTAGTATGGTTCGTTGGTTCCTACTCCACCGTTCCCGTAAGTGCACTGGATCCCGCCGAATCCGGGTTCATTCTGGAAGCCATGGCTGCCAAGTCCCGTGAGATCCTGCGTCCCGCTTATTATGAAACCGCTCTGTCGCTGAAGTATCTCCGTGACGAAGAATCCATCGAAATGCTGGATCTGGTTATCGACAACCGGGCATATGAACTGGAACAGGCCTTCAACTTCGGTTCCACCGATGCTGTGAACAGTATTGTACTGAACGGCAAGGAACCCGCCTCCACCTTTGCCTCTGCCAACAAGTCCATTGCTTCCAAGATCGAAAAGACTCTGGAACAGATTGGGGCAGCAAACTGAAATAGGGCAAAATATCCAAAAACAGACCGTTAAATTTTCTGATTACGATTCAGCAAATACAATTTAACAGTTGAAATTTTGGAACAGATTTGTTATAATAACAAGGATAACCGATGCATTTCGGAAATCCTGCAGCGAAAAAGCGTATCGCGGTAGTTCGGTACGCTTTTTCTGTGCAGGAGAACTGCAATAGATCATCAGGAGAATTTGGTATGAAAAAAAGGATTTTCCTCCTGGCGGGAGTGGCGGCACTGCTTTCCGGTGTCTGTCTCACATCCTGCGGCGGAACAGACGGATATGCGGTGCAGGTACTGCTGACGGAGGCGGACGGATATACCATTACCAGTGAAAACCCTCTGACGGTAAAAGCCGGGACAGATGCTGTATTCCAGGTGCAGCTGGACGAAGGCTATAATTTTGTGCAGGCGGACAGCGGTGCGGTATGGAATGAAGGAACACTGACGGTTCCGGCGGTCTGGTATCCCACCACGGTGAATATGGCTGCCACGGATGCAGATGAAAAGGTGAAGTTTTTCGTGGACAATGCCACCGGCGGCGGTATGGTCTCCATGGGAACGGATGAATTTTTCTTTTATCCGGGCACCAAAGTGGTTGTGACAGCCGAACCTCACGCAGGTAACTATTTCGCCGGATGGACGCTGAACAAGTCCATGGATAAGGGCGGGGAACTGCTGTCCACCAACTCCACCTTTGAATATGAAATCACCGGCCGGGGCGAGATTTTCGGGAACTTCTACCCCATTGTGGTGGAGGAAGAGGAACAGGCTGCCGCTCCCTCTGCCGCTGCCGACAACCTGACAAAGCCCACCCAGAACTATGGCGGATGGGGCA
The DNA here is from genome assembly GCA_017415325.1 of Clostridia bacterium. GTDB lineage: Bacteria > Bacillota > Clostridia > Oscillospirales > CAG-272 > UMGS1696. The sequence goes on along the minus strand of JAFQGY010000297.1, from coordinate 18,213 downwards.
TTCAGGGGAACGAGTCCACCCATATGATCGAGTACAAGGCCAACGGCGGTACGGTCAGCGGTTATGACTCCGACACCTATTACGACCAGGTTTCCACGGCAGTGTATTCCTGCCCCAACACACTGGCGGATAAGGATATTTTTGTCAGAGAAGGATATGTCCTGCTGGAATACAACACCAAGGCGGACGGATCCGGCGAGGCCATTCCCTGCGGCGGAAAATTCCCTCCTGCCGGAGCAATGACCACCCTGTACTGCATCTGGGCGGAATATTCCGACGTGAAAGACTTCACCTATACGGATAACGGCAAGGGCATGACCATCACCGGATACAGCGGGGACGATGATATGTTGGTCATTCCGGAACGGGTAGGCGCAAAAGTGGTCAACCGTATTGCTGCCGGTGCTGTGAAGAACAAGAATTTCACCACCGTGGTGATTCCGAAAACGGTGGAAGTGGTGGAAAACAACGCATTTGAAGGCTGCGGGAAGATGAAGACGCTGTATCTCTTCGATTCCATCAAGCAGATTTCCGATGCCTCCTTCTCGGACCGTTCTTCCTGGAAGCATCTGCGGATGGGTGCTGTCCGGGATCCCGCATTTTCCAACCATGAAGACGCAACCTTCTGCCGGAAGTGGGAGAAGCTGCTGATGGACAGCCTGCAGGAAACGAAGAATCTGGTGATCTGTTCCGGCTCTTCCTCCTACTACGGTCTGGACACCCCCCTTCTGGAAGAACTGCTGGGCGGGGAATACAGCGTTATCAACTTCGGGAACGTTGCCACCTGCAGCGTGTCCTTCTTTATGGACGGCGTGGCAGACTATCTGGACAGAGACGATATTCTGGTACAGGCCCCGGAAACCGCATACGGCGGCGAAATGGGCGACCCGTATTTCTTCTGGGTTATCTACCGGATCATCGAACACAGCTACGATTTCCTGTATCATGTGGACGACATCGGTCTGTATCACAATGTCCTGAACGGGCTGGCGGAATACAACAGCTACCGGGAATACATGCAGCCGCTGGATTACGATATTTTCTGTTCCACTGTGGACGAGAACGGGGACATCACCCTGAATATGCCCAACGGCAGCAAAAACGCATACTTCGGCGTACAGATTTCCTTCTGGCATATCAACCAGGGCTGGCTGCAGAATCTGAATCTGATGCACGACCGGATCATGGAAGAAACCGGATGCCGGATCTATTTCAGCTTTGCTCCCTTCAATTATAACGCTGTGGCGACAGACAGCCGGAATACCGAGACCCACGATACCTTTATGAATATGCTGAGTGAAACCATGCATGTACCTGTGATTTCCTATATCTGGGACTATATGCTGGAAGGCCGCCTGATGTACAACTCCGACTACCATCCTGCCGAAGAGGGCAGAGGCATCCGGACCCGTCAGCTGGCGGAAGACATTCTGGCCCAGTTTGCAAAGGAGGCAGAATCATGACCATACTTACCGAACATCCCTGGCTGCTTGTATTCTATCTTGCTTCTGTCTGCCTGCAGCTGGCGGTGACTCTGCTGCCCCGGATATCCGTTCTGGGGTGGGCAAGCGCGCTGGTGCACGGAATTGCCGTTGTGGCACTGTTCCTTGCCGGTGCTGTACTGGAAGACGTACTGCTGTATCTGCTGTTCTCCTGTGCAGTGGGACTGGCACTTGCCCTGTTCCTGCCGGATAAGCGGGAGAAGAACGGGGAAGCGGAAACCGATGGTAAAGAAGGGGAGGAAACCAAATGACATTCAATTCTCTGGATTTTCTGATTTTCTATCCCATCGTTCTGCTGCTGCATTTCCTGACACCGCTGAAGTACCGCTGGATTCCCCTGCTGGGCGCTAGCCTTGTGTTCTACATGTGGTGGAGCGCACCGCTGTTCTTCCTGATCCTGTTCACCACTGTGGTGTCCTGGATCTGTTCCCTGATTATTGAAAAAACAGATGACACAAAGAAGAAAAAACTGTGCCTGACCCTGACGCTGCTTACGTCTCTGGGCGTGCTGTTCTTCTTCAAATATTACAACTTCCTTGCCGGATCCGCCATGTCTATCGGTGCGCTGTTCGGTGCGGATTTTGACGCAACCCTGAACCTGATTCTGCCGGTGGGGATTTCCTTCTATACCTTCCAGACCCTGTCCTACGCTATTGACGTATACCGGGGAGACATCAAGACCGAGCATCATTTCGGGTACTATTTCCTGTTTGTAACCTTCTTCCCGCAGCTGGTGGCAGGACCTATCGAACGGCCGGACAATCTGCTGCCCCAGCTGAGAAAACCCTATAAATGGAACTGGGACGACGCCATCGCCGGCGGTAAACGGATGCTGGCCGGGTTCTTCAAGAAGATTGTGGTGGCGGACCTGCTGGCAACCTATGTCAATGCCGTTTACAACGACCCTGCGTCTTCCTCCAGTCTGGGGATCGTGGTAGCCTCCGCCATGTTTGCGGTACAGATCTACTGTGACTTCTCCGGCTATACCGACATTGCTATCGGGTGTGCCCGGATCATGGGCATCCACCTGATGCAGAACTTCAACAGACCCTATTCTGCGAAAACCATCAAGGAATTCTGGGCGAGATGGCATATCTCCCTGTCCACCTGGTTCCGGGATTATCTGTACATACCTCTGGGCGGGAACCGCTGTGCACCCTTTCGCCGCTGGATGAACGTGATGATCGTCTTCCTGGTCAGTGGTCTGTGGCATGGTGCGGCGTGGACTTTCGTAATCTGGGGCTTCCTGCATGGAGCATACCAGATTGTGGGTGGTCTTACCCTGAAAAAGCGGCAGGCCCTCTGTGAAAAGCTGCACATCAACCGGGAAAGCACCGGATTCCATATCTATCAGCAGATTCTGACCTGTGTGTTGGTTACCTTTGCATGGATCTTCTTCCGTGCCAACAATACCGGCGACCTGATGATCCTGCTGGGCCACCTGTTCACTGGCTGGAATGTTCCGGCTGCACAGGTGTTTGCCGATATGGGTCTGAACTGGACGGGTGCGCTGACCTCTATCCTGTCCGTGGCTTCCATGGTATTCATGGATCGTCTGATCGTCCACGAAGAACAGCCCAAGACCGACGGTACTTTTGCCAGCGACAGAGCCGTATACCGCGGCCGCGCCGTTGTGACCCTGTGGATCGTAGCCTGCGCATGGCTGGTACTGCTGGCCGGCGACGGTGCAAGCTCGTTCATTTACTTCCAGTTCTGAGAGAGGAGAAAACCATATGAAAAAACCGATACTGATCGTTCTCCTTTCCGTGCTGGTGCTGCTTCTGCCCATCGGTGTGGTGGCGGGGATGGCCTTCGGGCTTCCGGCGCAGTACAGCAATACTTTCCTTGGAGAAATGGCCGTAAAGTTTGACCGGCTGACCTCTGTGGAAGAACCCAAGGTGGTTGTGGTGGGCGGTTCCTCCGTGGCCTTTGGTCTGGACAGTGCCGCACTGGAAGAAGCCGTGGGCAGACCTGTGGTGAACTATGGTCTGTACGCTACACTGGGTACCAAATACATGATCGACACCTCCAAGGCCGGGATCGGAGAAGGAGATATTGTCATCCTCGCCCCCGAAACCGACCCGCAGACCCTGTCCCTGTACTTCAATGCGGAAGCCGTATGGCAGTCTCTGGATCAGGATATGTCCATGCTGCGGTATGTACCCTACGACAATTGGGGCAGGCTGGGCGGCGGGCTGTGGAACTTCGCCAAGGCCAAATACGGGTACTGGAAAGAAGAAAACGCCCCGAACCCGGAAGGAATCTACACATTCTCTTCCTTCAACGAATACGGCGACATCATCTATCCCAGAGAATTCAACATCATGGTAGGGGACTTTGACCCCAGCCAGATCCTGACCCTGGACGACAGTCTGCTGGATACAGAATTCATCGACTATGTCAACGACTATGCCGCATGGTGTGAGAGAAAGGGTGCGACTCTGTACTACAGCTTTTCTCCCATGAATGCAGCGGCTCTGGCAGAAGGCACTACCGAGGAAAGCATTCTCGCCTATTATGCCGCTCTGGCCGATGCGCTGGACTGTGGGATGTGCAGTGACATCCGCGACTACATCATGGATGCGGAATACTTCTATGATACCAACTTCCACCTGAATGATACCGGTGTGCAGGTCAGAACCCACAGACTGGGAGAAGACATTCTGCGGATTCTGGGGGACAAGAACCCCACAACGCTGTTTGTCCCCGATGCGCCTAAGCGTCCCGCCGATTTCTTCAGTGTAGCTGCCGAGGACGACACCACCGGATACTTCCTGTATGAAGACGCCGGTGAAACCCAGACCCTTGTCGGGATCACGGATACCGGGAAGCAGCAGGAGGAACTGACCCTGCCCGTTTCCTTCGACGGCAAGCCTGTGACCACCATGGCGGAAAATGCCCTGGACGGCTGCAGCAAGCTGAAAACGGTAATCATCCCCAAGGATACGGCTCTGACGCTGATCTATGACGGTGCCTTTGCCGGTGCGCCCAAGCTGACCCGGATCGAAATGGATGCCAACTGTGCCGGAATCACGGTGGCGGACAATCTGATGAAGGGAACTCCTGCCGACTGCCGGATCTATGTATCCAGAGCCTACTACGGCAACTTTGCCGGGGACTACTTCTGGTCGGAATATATGTCTTTCATCTCTCTGGCAGATTGAGTACAAATCAAAAAAGAACAGCTATGGTACCGGGAATTCCGGAAAACCATAGCTGTTTTTGTGTTGGTATACAGTTTGTTTCTTATTTTGCCCAGCCCAGGAATGCCAGCCAGTTCCGCAGCAGGGGAGCCCACTGTGCCACATGGGGATGAGAGGGAGCCAGACCCAAACCGTGGGGGCCGTTGGGGAAAATGTGCATTTCGTGGGGGATGTTGTGACGACGCAGGGCGGTGGCGTACAGATAACTGTTGATGACATTGACGCCGGCGTCATCGGAGGTGTGCCACAGGAATGCGGGCGGGGTGGTGTCGTTCACCAGTTCATCGCAGGAGAAGTTGTGGTATACGTCTTCCTTGCCTTCGCCCAGCAGATTTTTGAAGCTGCCTACATGGGCCACCTGCAGTTCATCCGGGCAATGGCATACGGGATAACACAGGATGGTGGCGTTGGGCAGAGCAGGCTGGCTGTCGATTTCGTCCGTATCTTCAAATTCGATGGGAGCGGTGTAGGTGGAAACCAGCGCAGACAGATGACCGCCGGCAGAGGAACCCATTACGGCCACTTTATTCGGGTCGATACCGAACTTTTCCGCATGGGCACGGACATACCGGATGCTGCGGCGGATATCCAGAAGGGGCAGCGGGAACCGGTGGGGAGAAACACGGTACTGGCACACAAATGCGTTCATGCCGATGGTGTTGAAGAATTCCGCATATCCACGGCCTTCATGAGGCGCACGGGCACCATATCCGCCGCCGGGGCAGATCACCACAGTGGCATCGGTGGATTTCTTCAGCGCCGGATAAAATTCCAGCACAGGTTCTTCTTCACAGAGACCCGGAACGGATTCCCAGAGTTTGATAATTTCCATAAGTATATCTCCTGTCGGGGCAGATTTTTTCTTTATTATACAATTTCGGGCCCTGTCTGTCAAGGACTTCTGATAAATTGTGTACAGAAATCCTGCGATCCGATACCGTATGGAAAAGCGGCTTGACATTCTTATGAAAATAGTGTATACTGTTAATGAAATTTATAAATATGGAGAATTATATATGAAAAAAACTATTATTACACTCCTTCTGGCAGCTATGATGCTGTCCACACTGGCGGCCTGCGGGGACTCCGGTGCTGCCGATAACACAGATGCCGGGAATACGGCGGCGGAAACCCAGACGGCAGATCCTGCAAAGGAAACTACTGCGCTGGAAGCCCGTCTTGCCGTACAGGACGAGCTGCCGGACAAGGATTTTGGCGGACGGAACTTTACTGTAATCGGTCTGGAAGCCAACGCAGAACATATTCTCACAGAAGAACAGACCGGGGAAGGGGTAAACGATGCCGTATTCAGCCGGAACCTGACCGTGGAAGAACGGTATAACGCTAAGGTTGCCTTTGTGGACGGCGGCGCACACAGAGACTGTGCCACACTAGTTGCCAATACCATCACGGCAGGAGATTCCGACGCCTTTGATCTGGTGCAGTTCCATGTGGTTTCCAACAGCGGCAACGCCATGAAGGGGCTGTATCTGAACTGGTACGATGTGCCCTATATTGATTTTGAAAAGCCCTGGTGGTCCGATTCCAACATCGAAGACCTGACCATCAACAACCACAATTTCCTTGCCATGGGTGACTTTGCGCTGACCACCATATCCGGTACATACTGCATGTTCTACGACAAGGATGAAGCGGTGAATTATCAGATAGAAGATCTGTATGAAGTGGTCAAGGATGGCAGATGGACACTGGATTATCTCGGAGAACTGTGTGAAACCGTGTATACCGATAAAAACGGTGACGGCGAACCCAATGATGGCGACTATTTCGGCATGGCATCCGACCAGCAGTCCAACTTCAATACATATCTCTGGGCCGGAGACAACAAGATTTTCTCCCGGAATTCCGAAGGAGAACTGGAATACACCTACTACAGTGAGCACCTGATCGACCTGTACAACAAGTGCTATGATCTGCTGAACTATAATGCCGGTGTATTCACCAAGATGGATCACAACTCCGGTACCATCAAGTTTACCGAATACGGAACGCTGACCTGCAACGCTCTGCTGGGACAGGCTGTGACCTTCCTTGCGGATTTTGAAAACGAATACGGCATCATCCCTTATCCCAAGTATGACGAAAATCAGAAGGACTACATGAGCATGGTAGACGGTTCCCATGAAGCTATGGCAGTGGGCAAGGCAGCGGCCGATCTGGAATTCATCGGGATCATGACGGAAGTGCTGTGCGCCGAATCCTACAAGCAGGTTGTTCCCGCTTATTATGATGTATGTCTGAAGCAGCGGTATGCCTCCAGCGAAAAGGATGCGGAAATGATCGACCTGTGCGTGGATGCACGTGTGTTTGACCTGGGGTACGTATACGACAACTGGAACGGTGTGGCATTCTTCTTCCAGGAACTGCTGAGAGATACCAACAAGCAGGATATTTCTTCCTACTATGCTAAGAAGGAAACTGCCGCTGTGGGGTACTATGACAAGGTAATTGCCCTCTTTGAAGATGCGGAATAATGTAAGGCTGTTATATAAAAGGCACTCTGTACGATACAGGGTGCTTTTTGTTTGGACCGGAATGTGAAAAGAGACAAAAAACTGTGAAAAGGAAAGCAATTCTTGACAGGGTGTGTGAAAAAAGGTATAATGTAAGCGTGTCTTGAACAAGTTTGCCTTGCAAAATAAACAGAATAAAGGAGAAACTCCCATGAAGAACAAGATCGCACTGTTTCTGGCGCTGGTTCTGTCCCTGTCCACTGCGGCCATGACTGCCTGCGGCGAAAGTGCAGAAGAAACCACAGCCGATACAGCTGACACTGCTGCCGGTGAAGCGGTTGAAACCGAGTATGATCCCTATAGCGAATACGATTACGGCGGAAAGGCACTGCGGGTTTATTCCTCCGCCGACGAATTTGACTCCACCAACGCCCATTTCCTGATCGGCGGGACAGGCGAGACCAATGGTGAAATCGTAAATGACGCCGTGTATGCCCGGAACATCAAGGTGGAAGAAGGGCTGAATGTCAAGCTGGAATACACCACCTGTGACTGGACCTACAGCGACATCGCCGCCGGGATCGACCAGCTCATCATGGCCGGGGACAGTGTATATGATGTTGTTATCAACGACATTTTCCGTCTGGTGGAAGCCGGTATCAAGGGACAGCTGCACAACGTGGCCAGGACCGACAAGCTGAATCTGGATGCAGCCTACTGGTACACCGAAGCCATGGAAGATCTGGTGATGGTTCCCGGCGCCATGTACATCATGATGAGCGACTATTTTGCCGATTCTCTGGCATCTGCCCACGTTCTGTACTATAACAAGGATGTAATCCTGAACAACTACAGCGATGCAAACTACCTGCACAATATCATTCTGGAAGGCGGATTTACCCAGGATGTGATGGTGGAAATCATGGAAACCTGCTCCGTGGACCTGGACGGTAACGGCAAGTGGGAACAGGGCGACCTGATGGGCTATATCGTTCCCGGGTACTGGGGTCCCATGATGCCTGTGGTCACCGGTTTCGGTGTGCAGTACATCGATCGGGATGAAAACGGAAATGTATCCTTCAACTTCAACAACGAACGTTCTGTAGAAGTGATTACCGCCTGCAATGAGCTGTTCCATCACGAACGTTCTCTCCGGGCTGTGGACGGGGAAACCCTGCAGGGTACCGTTCATACACTGATGGCCAACGGTCAGGCTGTGTTCGGCGGGTATCTGCGTCTGTCTGACTTCGGGAAGATGCGTGATTACGAAACCACCGTCGGTCTTTCTCCCTATCCGAAGCTGAATACCGCACAGGAAAACTATATTTCCTCTCTGCATGACACCTCCGAAGTAGGGTCTGTCCTGCTGACCACTCCCGTGGGAGATCTGGACTTTGTGTTCACCTGTATTGAGTTCCTGACCAAGGAAGCTGCCGAAATGGTGATTCCCGTATGGTTTGAAGAAGCGCTGAAGGTGAAGTATTCCTCCGGTACGGAAGACGCTGAAATTCTGGACATCATCCGGAATTCCATCGACAGACCCTTTGCGCTGGCATACCAGTCCGCACTGGGCGGTTATCCTCTGCCGGCCTGCTTCCTGAACCTGATCAACAAGAACTCCAACGATTTTGCTTCCAACTACCAGTCCACCAAGGTTGCCGGGGAAGCGGCTCTGGCCAGCGTTGTAGAAGCATACAAGAGCAATCTGGCAAGCGGCAACTGAGAAAATGCAGAATACAGAATGCAGAATGCAGAATTGACGATACTGAAAAGCACCTTACAGAAATGTAGGGTGTTTTTTCTATCATACGGGATTATTTAGTATTTCTTCCCCAAAAAGAAGAACACCTCACATCATCTCTGTAAGGTGTTCTGTCGATTTATGCGAATTCTGAATTCTGAACTCTACATTCTGAATTGGCACTCAGCCTTCCAGCTTGCCGTATGCTTCGTTGAGCTTTTCCACCTTGGTCAGGTAGTTCTTTTCCTGGGAGGCGAAGTAGCTGGCAACGTCGGTGCTGTCCTTCCGCAGAAGCTGTTCGGTGAAGGTGTCGGGGGAAGCGTCATGCATACGGGCGGTGTCAAAGTTCCGGTTCCGGATGATGAGCTGTACGATCTCGGAGGATTCCATGTCCCGGACGTTCTTGGTGGAAGCCAGTACATCGATCAGGTCGGGTGTGATCATGTCATAGGACAGAGCAGCAGTGCCTTCCAGCAGGGAACCTACAAATTCCGGGTCTGTGCAGGACTTGGGAACGATCACCATGGAGCCGGCACCGGACACACAGGTGGAATAATTCTGTTGATTTACATCATATTTGGGATTGGGCAGAACGCCGTAGTCGTCTTCCATTTCCCGGAGGAAGGTTTCGATCTTCTGGAATGTGATGCCGCAGAAGTATGCACGGCCTTCTTCAAACACCTTGAAAGAACGTTCGTGCTGTTCGATTTCGTAATTGCCATTGGTACCCTTCAGCAGAGCATAAGCCTTGGCATAAATGTTGGCACACTGTTCCACATCAATATCCAGAACCACGGAACCGTCATTGTCTACATAACTCATGTCACCGCCCATGCCGTAAAACAGGGTCTGTGCATAGTCAGACCAGCAGGTCACAGAGAAAAGGTCGTCTGCAACCTTGATCTCGCCGTCACCGTTCAGGTCGGTGGTCAGGCCGTCAGCCAGTTCCAGCAGCATGTCAATGGTCCATTCGCCGTTCAGGGCAGCGTCATAGGGATATGCCATGCCGTTGTCGTCAAAGAGCTTTTTGTTGAACAGTATGCATTCGGAGGTCAGCAGTTCTGTGGGGGAGATGTCGCCGATGGCCATGTACAGCTTGCCGTAAATGGTCAGGTCTTCCTTTTCGTTCTGGTCCCACCATTCCTGTTCCAGGTCTACATGCGGCAGGGTGCAGAAGTCGTACAGGAACCCGCCGGATGCCAGAGAGTTGGCCGTGTAGTTGGTCAGGTACAGTTCATAGGACATATCGCCTGCCTGTGCGTCCTGCTTGGCAATATTGTTGATGGAATCATAACCCATTTCTTCGGCGCTGATCACCACGTTGTACAGTTCGGAAACGGCAGTGTTCCGGTTGTACACCAGGTCGTTCATGGTGGAGCCGTTCAGCTCTTCCGCAATGATGTCTACATGACGGTTGTCCTGGTTGGTGGATACCATCCGGTAGTCACGGCCGCCGAAATCGGTTACGGTCAGGGTGTCGGCAGCTTTGGGCTTTTCGGTTTCCGCTTCGGTTTCCACTTCTGCAGCAGCGGCAGTTTCCGCAGTGGTTTCCGTGCTTGTGCTGTCCCCGCAGGCAGCCATGGAAGACGCCAGCATCAGCAGACAGAGTAATACTGCAAGTTTCTTGTTCATTTTTGTTCTCCTTGATAGATCAAGTTTATATCCTGACAACTATATCACAAAAAGATTACAAATTTATGAACAACTGTTGCTTTTTTGAAATGAAAATCAATTTAGGAAAGAATTCGGCACCTTGTACAACTGAAAGTGGAATTTTTATGCCGGATTCAGTCTTTTTTTAGAAGCAGTTTTTCCAGTTCCGCAGGGGTATCCGCATATACGGAAGCGCCATGGGCCGCCAGAAAAGCTCTGTCCCGGAAGCCCCAGGTAACGGAAATGCAGTCCATGGAAGCATTTTTCGCCGTTGCAATATCCACATCCGAGTCCCCGATGTACACGCATTCTTCCGCCGTTACGCCGAACTGCTGCATTACCCACAGAACCGTGTCCGGAGCAGGCTTCTTGCGGATGCCTTCCGCTTCTCTCTCCCCTGCCGCCACAGGAATGATGGGGAAGTAATGCCGTACCAGATCCACCACGGCTCCGTGGAACTTGTTGGAAACCACCGCCATCCGCAGTCCCGCTGCCGCCAGATGTTCCAGCAGTTCCGGAATCCCGGCATAGGGACAGGTTTTATTCTGGGCAATTTTGGCGTATTCTCTGCGGAAGTCGGCAAGGCAGGGCTCGAAATCCGGATTGTCCTTTCCGCCCGGAACCATCTGCTCCATCAGCCGCACCACACCGCTGCCCACTGCCATGCACACCTCTTCTGTGGTGTGTTCCGGAAAACCATGCAGCCGCAGTGCTATATTTACTCCATCCGCCAGATCGGCCAGAGTATCCAGCAGGGTGCCGTCCAGATCGAAAATAACCGTTGTATACCGTTTCATGGGATTCTCGCTTTCTTCTGTTTATATGTATATACTTTATTATATCGTCATTCTTCCTGCTTGTCAAATCCCAGCGGGTATACAGAGAGAATTTCGGAAAATTACGGAAAAATGATTGCTTTTTTGCCGGAATGCCTGTATAATAAAACCAAAGCTATTGCATGATATAGTATGGAGGAAATTATGGCTTTTCAGAAAATGGAATATACGGCAGATTTGTGTGTGGTAGGCGGCGGGCTGGCCGGGATGTGTGCGGCCATTGCAGCAGCCAGAGGCGGATCCAGAGTAGTCCTGATCCAGGACAGACCGGTGCTGGGGGGCAATGCATCCTCGGAAATCCGGATGTGGGTCTGCGGGGCGGACGGTCATAACAACCGGGAAACCGGCATCATTGAAGAGATCCAGCTGGCGTCCCTGTGGCGCAATCCCGACAAGAACTATTCCATCTGGGACGGGATCCTGTACGAAAAAGTGCGTTTTGAGAAAAACATCACCCTGCTGCTGAACTGCTCTGTATGTGATGCGGAAATGGAAAACGGTCAGATCAAGTCCGTCACCGGCTGGCAGACCACCACACAGAAGTGGCATACCGTGAAAGCTACATATTTTGCAGACTGCTCCGGCGACAGCGTGCTGGCTCCTCTGACCGGTGCAGACTTCCGGGTGGGCAGAGAAGCGGCTTCTGAATTCGGGGAAAAGACCTCTCAGGTAGAGGAAGACCGGCAGACCATGGGCATGAGCTGTCTGATTCAACTGCGGAAATCCGACAGAGTGACCGAATATATCCCGCCGGAATGGGCGATGAAGATGACGCCGGAAGTAATCAAGCTCCGCAAGCCGCATATGGAAAACAGCAGCGAAAACTTCTGGTACATGGAACTGGGCGGCAACCGGGACTCCATCGGGGATACGGAAGAACTGCGGGACGAACTGGTTTCCATGGCATACGGCATGGTGGACTATATCAAGAACAGCGGAGAAGTGGAAGACGGGCCGTACTGGGAACTGGAATTTTTAGGCTTCCTGCCGGGCAAGAGAGAATCCCGCCGTATGATGGGCGCGTACCTGATGACCCAGAACGATGTGCTCTCCGGCGGTGACTTCCCGGATACCGTAGCCTTCGGCGGCTGGCCTCTGGACGACCACCATCCGGACGGATTCTACCATGCGGGCAACCCCAATGTATGGGGCAAAACTCCCGCACCCTACGGGATCCCCTATCGTACTCTGTATTCCCGGAACGTACCCAACCTGTACTTTGCCGGACGGAATATCTCCATGACCCATGCTGCCATGAGCAGTGCCCGTGTGATGGCAACCTGCGCTCTGCTGGGAGAAGCTGTGGGCGAAGCGGCCAATGTGGCAAGAGAATTCGGACTGACGCCCCATGGTGTATATGAAGAAAAACTGGATCTGCTGCAGCAGCGGCTGATGGAACACGGCTGTTTCCTGCCCCGTTTTGCCAGAACCATTTCCGATGTATGCCGGAATGCCGCACTGACCGGGGAAGCGGACAGACTGGATGTACTCCGGGACGGCATCGACCGGAACAACCATACCTATGGGGAAGAAGATCACAGCACCGTACTGCCGCTGGGCAAGGCCGTGACCTATACCTTCGATGCACCTGTACAGCTGGCAAACATTCACCTGGCCTTCGATTCTGATCTGGACAGAGCAACCATGCCCGGCGACTGGTGCGAAAAGCGGCATTCCATGCGGGCCAACCGTACTGCCGAAAGTCCCACCATGTGGATGCCGAAGACTCTGGTGAAGGGGTATCGCCTGACCGCTGTGACGGCATCCGGCGAAACGGTGACCCTGGCGGAAACGGAACGGAACCTGCTCCAGTGCGTGAACATTCCCGCAGACGGCGCATATACTGCCGTGACCTTTGTACCCCTGTCCACCTGGGACGATGGTGCGGAAAGCGCATGCGTATTCTCCTTCGACCTGCGGTAAACCAAACGGCATAAACAGAAAGCTGACACATCCCATAGCGGGGTATGCCAGCTTTTTCCTTATGCGATTGCAGATTCCGGATGCTCTTTCTGATACAGTTTTTTTGTCTTGTGATGTGCCCGGAAATAATTGAGGGTATGTACCGCCGTGGTGATGAACCAGCTGATGGGATAGGAGATATACAGCATGGGCAGAGAGCGATACCATGTGAAGAAGGTGTAGATCCAGAAAATGCGGATCCCGCAGGCCCCCAGCATGGAGGTGATCATAGGGGTGACGGACATGCCCATCCCTCTCTGACAGCCCACCATGACTTCCATCATACCGCAGAGGAAATAGGGCAGCATCACATACATCAGACGCACCATGCCGTACTCAATGGCTTTCAGGTTTTCCATATTGGTCTGCATGGCCTCTTCCGTAGCAGGATTGGCTTCAATGGGCAGGTAGATTTTCAGCAGCGGCTCGCCTACCGCATACATACCGATCCCCATCACAAGGCCGATCACCAGGACAATGGCAGCGCAGGAGAGCATGACGCGATGCAGCTTATGGATATTGCCTGCTCCCACGTGCTGTCCCGTGAAGGTCAGGGCAGCCTGATACAGAGCGTTCATGGCCGTGTATACAAAGCCTTCCAGCTGGCCTGCCGCCGTGTTGCCGGACATGACCACGGAACCGAAGGAATTGATGGAGGACTGGATTACCACATTGGAAATGGAGAACACACTTCCCTGCAGCCCGGCGGGAATCCCCACCTGTATGATCTTCATCATCTTGTTCCGGTACATTTTCAGCTTCCGGAAATCCAGATGGCAGCAGTCATCCAGTTTATGCATGTATACCAGTACCATTATCATGGAAACGTACTGGGAAATGATGGTCGCCAGAGCCACCCCGGCCACACCCATGTGGAACACAATCACGAACAACAGATTCAGGAGCACGTTGATGAGGCCCGAGATGGTCAGGAAGTACAGAGGTCGTTTGGTGTCCCCCACTGCCCGGAGCATGGAGGCGCAGAAGTTGTAGATCATGGACGCCGGCGTGCCGAGAAAATAGATTTTCAGGTACAGCGTAGACAGGGGAAGCACATTTTCCGGCGAACCCATCCACCGCAGGAAGGTGCCGGAGAAGAAGAACCCTACCAATGCCACCACAAGTCCGCCGATCATGCTGACCAGTACCGATGTATGGATGGTCTGATGGACGCCGTCCTTGTTGCCCGCACCGTAATCCTGTGCCACCGCCACGCTGGAACCCACCGCCAGACCCATACAGATGTTGACGATCAGGTTGATCAGCGACCCGGTGGAACCTACCGCCGCCAGGGCCGTCTGCCCGTCGAACTGCCCCACTACAATGTTGTCCGCCGCATTGTACAGCAGCTGCAGCATTCCGGTAGCGATCAGCGGCAGGCTGAACCGGATGATATTCGGAATCATGGGACCGTTTACGATGTCGATCCGCTTGGCAGATGATGCCATTGTTACACCCCCTGTGCATTATCTCAGAAAAAATACAGTAAAATTCATTATACCACCGGGCAGGGAAAAAAGCAAGTTGCCAAATGGATAAAACGGGCAGGGAAATATGAGGATGGATTGGCATATTTTGTCAAAGGAGAACTTTCGGATATTCTGGAAATTCCCTCTGTACAACCACCGGATTTTGTGGTATTATATAGCAAAGAATCCAAAAGGAGCGTGACTGTATGAAACCGAAAGTTACCCTGAATCCGGATGCGGAAGTGGTAAAAATGGTGAAGGAAGGGCTGGAGGCCAGGGGCGGATACTGTCCCTGCAGACTGGAGAAGACCGAGGACAACAAATGTATCTGCCGGGAGTTCCGGGAGCAGATGGCGGATCCGGAATTTGAAGGCTTCTGCCACTGTATGCTGTATTATAAGCATAAATAAGAGATACGAAATCAGAGCGCAGAGATGCAAAGAGAAAGCAGCCGTTCCGCAGAGGGATGACTGCCTTTCTTTTTGGAGTATTTCATTGTTCCGGCATGATTTCCGGTACTACCATGATCTCCGGCTCCATTTCCGGTACTATCATGATCTCCGGTTCTATTTCCGGTACTATCATAATTTCCGGTTCCAGTCCGGGATCATCATGATGGATCACTGTCGTTTCCGGAATGTGGTCTTCGCTGTAGTAGGCATCGTACACTGCCGGATCGAAGACATACCCCTCCGGCATATACTGGAAAGTGTCTGCAAAATCTTCCAGGGTTTCGGAATACGGCCAGATGCTGATGGAATCCCGGGTCACATTATAATACAGATACGGATTGCTCGGCGAAATGCCGTGATGATCCAGCGTGGAAGCGGTCACGATCAGGTCGCCGTCTGCATTCAGAAAGGTGTCGGTGAGTGTATCCATCCAGAGCGGGTATCTGGCGTCCCAGACCGCAGGAAGCATTTTCCGGATTTTTTCTTCCAGAGATGCCCTAGTCTGTCCCTGTGCCTGCAGAATCTCGTCCATGGTCAGCAGGGTCATGGTTTCCAGATCCACCACGGCGCCGGTGATTTTCGGACAGGTCACATATGTCCCGTCACGATAGGATAACACCGTCACTGCCAGAACCGCTTTGCTTTCGTACACCTGATAGTCTGTGGTGTACCAGTTGAAGTCGATCCCGCCCCGGGAGGTGTAGTCTGCATAGGCATCTGCAAAGGGGCCGGTGATTTTTGCATGCACGGCTTCTGTCAGCGCCTCCTGTTCCGGGAACACCACTTTCGGCAGGGTCACATCTGCGTTGTGTAGATTGTCATCCACCATGGCCCGCAGCGCTATGCCGATGGTGTAGGGTTTGTTCTCTGCCTCTGTCACCGTTTCCGAAGGACACACAGGTGCCGATTCCGGGACAGCTCTGCCGCATCCGGTGAGCATGAGCAGAACTGCCAGTGTCAAGATCCATGTACGCATATATCTTTCTCCTTTTTCTGTCCGGTGCTGCCTGTTATTTTCGTTCTCCTATTGGATATTCCTGCAGCTTTAGACGTTTGTTTTCAGAGAAAGTTCCCGGAACAGAAAAAACAGATTCGCATATACTGAAAAAAACACGATCCGGAGGTTCTCCATGCTTGTTATCCTGCCATACGACCGTACCCGTGCTGTCCGGTATGCCGAACGATGGGCACTGGACAGAAATCCCCTGTTCGCCAATTTCACCGGCATCGGCGGCGACTGCACCAATTTTATCTCCCAGTGCATTTATGCCGGTTCCTGTGTCATGAACTATACGCCTACCTTTGGCTGGTACTACAATTCTCCCACCGACAGAGCACCGGCATGGACAGGAGTGGAGTATTTTTACAATTTCATGACCGGAAACGATGGTGTGGGCCCGTACGCCAGTGAAACGGGTCCCGGTGGACTGCAGCTGGGAGATGTGGTGCAGTTGGGAGATGACACCGGGGACTATTATCATACACTGCTCATCACCGGTTTTTCGCCCCAGGGATATCTGATTTCCGCCCACTCCGATGACTATCTGAACCGTCCGCTGAATACGTACAATTACGCCATCATCCGGTTTCTGCATATCGAAGGGGTCAGAGCGGATGTGCCGGAGGATGTGTACGACACCTACCTGCGCCGGCCGGACTGTTTTGCTTATCTCTACAGCGGCGGCGGTGAAGCGGATGCCCCGGATATCCCGCCGCAGATGGGGTGAACTATTCACAGATTTGTTACAACTGTTTTGTGTCTGCCTATTGACAAAAAGTGCCTACTGGTGTAGGATGTATATGTAAAACACCTGTAGGCATATAGGAGGACAACAGACATGAAACTGACAGATGCGGAATGGACACTGTTTGAGGTACTGTGGAGCGGGAAACGGTTTGCCCTGAAGGAGATCACAAAAGCCCTGTCCCCCACCCTGGGCTGGAACCGGAATACGGTCTACACCTACCTGATCCGGATGGAAGCCAAGGGGATGGTGGCCGTTGACCGGGACAGCCCAAAGCCCTACCGTGCCGTGATCACAAGGGAGGAGTGCGCCAGAGAGGAACGGCAGTCTCTGCTGAACAAGGTATACGGCGGAGCGGCGGGGGATCTGATTGCGGCATTTCTGAAGGAATCCTCCATTGACAAAAAGGAAGCGGACAGACTGCGGAAGATGCTGGATGAAATGGAGGTGTAAGCCTTGTCAAACATATGGGAATTTCTGCTGCAGACCCTGACCGTTTCCATCACGGCGGCGGTGCTTCTGCTGTGCAAGCGGATTTTTGCCGACAAGCTGTCTCCGAAGTGGCAGTATGGGGTGTGGGTTCTGCTGGCCCTGCGGATTCTGCTGCCGGCCGGAGGAAAGCGGTATGTCCTGCTGCCCTTGCCGGTGCTTCTGGAAACGCTGAAGGCATCTGCAGAAACCGGGCTGGATTCTGTATATGCGGCGCCATATGCTGTGCTGTCACCGGAACATGTGCTGCCGGTGTATCCGGATGCGCCCCGGAGCGTGACGGACTGGCTGTTTGTGCTGTACGGAATGGGGGTTCTGCTGTGTCTGCTGTGGTATCTGGCGGGGTATATCCGTCTGCGGCTGGCGGTGCGGCATGGCGGAAAGCTGACCGGAGAAATGGCGGAAATGCTGCAGCAGACCGGGGAAAAGTATGGCCTGCCTGTATGCAGAGCGGTGACCATGCCCGGGCTGACCACGGCATTTGTCTGCGGCGGTATCCGTCCTGTGCTGGTACTGCCGGAGGATGGATGCGACGAAAAGGTTCTGCTCCATGAACTGCTTCATCTGCACTGCCGGGACGCCCTGCAGAATCTGTTCTGGTGCCTTCTGCGATGTCTCCACTGGTGCAATCCCTTTCTGTGGATTGTATGCAATCGGATCGAGAACGATATGGAATCCCTCTGCGAC
>JAFQGY010000296.1 GCA_017415325.1 Clostridia bacterium | reverse complement strand
CTTAACTGGGCTGGTTTGGGTGCGCACCAATATTCTTAGGAAGGTTGAAGGGTAGGAGAAAAGTTTTGTGCAGTTGAAGGGTTGAGAAAAATCCAGTTTGGTTGACAACAGTTTTCTTGAGAACCTTATAGACATGCTGAAAATACTCAAAAATCTGCACTCTCTCAGTCCTGTAAACCTCTAACGCTCTAAAACCTCTCATTCCAAGTCAGCGCACATACTCAGCCAAGCGCTCTAATCCATGTAACACCCGTCAGCGTACCAAAACCTTGTAAGCCTGGATAAGGTGGGTGGGGTGGGAGGTCTCGGAGGGTAGGGGAGGGAGGACGGAGCGGCGTTTGAGCACCGATTTCCTCCCTCCCCTATCCTCTGAGTCCCGTCCGGAAGGACACCCCCTCGAAGGTCTTCGAGTAAACAAACCCGCTGTACGCCAGTACGAAATCCCTCTCCCCCTTCTACATCATAGAAAAAACCACCGCTGTACGCAGAACAAACATCCAACGCAAAGAAAAAAGAAAATAAAAAAAGAAAAAGGAAATGCCGTCACCCCGGGAATCAGAAGATTTCTATGGACAAATGACGGAAAATGTGGTATACTGAAAATAACAATCACGCAGAACAACATCGGAGGGAAGCATGAAAACCAGACCACGCAGCGCCGATCCTGTAAGTGCAGTACGGGCACTCCTCGCCTTGTTCGGGCCGGGAAACTATACAGGGGAGCCCTTTGCCATTCCGGGGGAAAACCAGCTCCGCATGACAGACACCATGTGGGCCTGCGGCAACGGTGCGGCGGAGGATGCTTTCCGGGAAGCCATGCATCTGTACGGCATGACGGGTGCGGCGGCCAGAGAACCGCTGGATACGGCACTGGCGGCGGGACATTTTTCCGTTGCCTGCGGAAAGGCGGATCCGGCCTATCTGGCAGCCAGAGGAATGCTGTCCCTGATGCTCCACCGGCATGTGAACCGGTTTCTGGTGCTGGTGAGAGGGGCGGCGGAACGGGAAAGTGTTGCCCTGTCCCTGTCGGCCTATCTGGAACAGTCTGCCAGAGCCCTGGGAAGCGGGATCCGGCCGGATGTGGCGGTATATGCCAACGGGGAAAGCGACATGACGGGAGAGGGCACCAAGCTGGGACTGCTGCAGCTCAGACGGTTTGTGTGTGACCCTTCGCCCCAGATTCTGCTGATGAACCGGGAATACTTCAACCGTCCGGAAAATCTGCTGCTGCGCCCGGATGTACTGCTGGACAGCCACACGCCCCTATCCATTCTGACCTCTGCCAGACCTGTTGTGGTAACGGTATCGGAATCTGCCAGAGAGGTACGCAGTCTGCTGTGGAAGAGTGAAATTTTTGCCCCGCTGTGCAGCCTGTCCTTCACCGAATCCATCGACACCACCGGAACCACGGTACCTGTATATGCGCCCGGGATGAAGGCGGAGGAAGGGGAAAGCGTGGAGATGGAGCAGATCACGATTTAAGTAAGAAGTAAGAGATAAGAAGTAAGAAATATATTGTGAGACTACACGTAAATACGGCCTACAGAGCGGGAGAATCCACTGGAAGATCTTCCCGGTGTAAGCCGTATTTTGTATTTCTTACTTCTTACTTCTGATCTCTTATTTTCCCTGTCTCTCCCGCCGGGACAAAACCTGCGGAAAGGGCTGTTTTGCCGGAGGCTTCGTTTTCCCATATATGGCTGTAGGAATAGGTTTCTCCCGGGTACAGGGTCAGGGCAGCCTGCAGAAGGGCTCTGCCGATGCCCAGACGACGGTACCGGGGGAGGACGTAGATGTTGCAGATCAGGACTACATCTGACCGCTTGGCGGAAACAGCGCCTGCAAGGGTGTCACCGTCCCACCAGCCGAGGAACCGGTAGTCCGTTTCACCGGTGTTCACCCGGTCTTCGATGGAGAAGGTCATATCATTCACCAGCATCCGGGCATATTCTCTGCCGCCGCCGGGTTCCTCTTCTGTCAGAGGGGAGAAATCTTCCGCCATTCTGTCAAGGGGGGCTATGTCATCCAGTTCCCGGATATGCGGATCCGTTTCTCCGGCACATCCGACGGCAGAATAATATTTCACGCCTTCATCACCATTCCATTTCTCCGGCAGCTTTCCGGGCACACAGACCGACAGCGAATCCCCCTCCCGCAGCAGCGACCGGATCTCACGGGTCATCCGCTCAATTTCGGCATCCACCGTTTCTTCTACGGTACTCAGTGCACAGACCACCCACGAATCCGCATCAAAGGAACCCATGGAAAACATTGGCATCCGTATTGCAAGCACCCTGTCGCCCTCATAAGCCTTCACCCGGCTCTGAAGAAACGGCGGCACCTGCATCTGTTCCAGTATTTCCCGATACAGCGCAGGCGAACAGGAAGTCAGTCTCTCCCGGACAGTATCTAACGTTATTTCTTTCAGCAATATAAAACTCCCAAAGTACTTCTTATCTCTTACTTCTTACATCTTACTTCAATAAACGCTCCTTCGCCGCAGTCCAGCGTTACGTTCACATATCCGTTTTCGTCTGTGGTCAGTGCACTTTCCACGCCCTTCTGCCACAGTACCGCAGTACACCCCTTCGCCAGACGGAATCCGGCAGCCACCGGCAGTACTTCCTTGCCGGGATCGGTCAGGTTTACGGCGGTGAAGGCATATCCGTCCCCGTCCTTTTCAGCAAAGGCACCGATCAGCAGGGGCGTATCGCAGCAGATTTCTTCCAGTACGGTGAAGTCCCGGTACTGCCCTGCGAACTGGGCAAACTGGCCCGCTTCTTCGCCCTTGTGGGTAAATGCGCCCAGATTCCGGTAGGCAAGGAAGGCGTCTTCCATGGCGGCCAGTTCCCGGTTGATTTCCCGTGCAGCATACCAGCGGCTGGTTTTGGAATTGTCCCGGTCGATGAGGGCAGGCAGGAACACTTCCGCATGGGAATCCGGCGTACGGTAGGTGAAATATTCAATATTGGTGGCGCCGAAGGACAGCACGCACCATGCCTGCCAGCGCATATCCGCACCGGAGGGCAGTCTTTTCACATGATGGAAGCTGACGGACTGGATGTACACCGCAAAGGGGATGTCATGGTTCCGGCAGGCGGAGGCAAACTGATCCAGATTGTCAAAGTAGTATCCGCCGATGCCGTCTCTGTCCATGGGATACACGTCCACGGAGAGATAGTCCGGGTGTACGGTGTCAAAGAACTGGGTCAGATGCTCCTGGTAGTCCTTGTTGCCCAGCTGCTGCATGTTGGCATAGATGGGGAACAGATTGATGAAGGCCACCTTGCCGGGCGCTTTGGCGGTATAGTCTCTGTACATATCCGCCAATTCCGGAAATTTCGCACAGGCAGGTTCGTCGCAGAGCATATGCCCCCAGGTGACGGGAGAGAAAACATAGTCGTCCATTTCTCCGGTATAGCTGCCCACCCGGAGCTTGCTGTCATACCACAGTGCCTTCAGTCCGTACTTTTCCATCCATGTACAGTAGTTGGCCAGCATTTCTTCCCCTTCGGGACGGCTCAGGATGATCATATTGAATCCCGCTTCCGCCACTTCCGCAAACTGCCGCTCGGTGGTCATGGGCACAGCCGCAATCATCCACGCCGCACGCCAGATCCGGTTTTCCTTGTCCGGCACGGGGGCAGTGTCGATGGGACGGGGCAGGGCGGCATACCGCTCGTCATCCGTACCGTTCCATTCGACAGCCATGCCGGGGGCCACTACCGGGTAGCCGTGGGAGAAGGAAACCTCTCTGCGGGACAGATACCAGGTCTTTCCCTTGTCCGGGGAACCCTGATAGTACAGGAACACCTTGCCCGTGGCGGGATCGTCGAAAATATAGGGGTGACCGGATTCACAGGCGTTCCATGCCTTTTCGCTGCCGGGGCCAAGGAGGGGCTTGTCAAACATTCTGGTGAAGTGTACCCCGTCTTCGGAGGTGGCAATGCCGATCTGCTGGGGCCAGCAGTTGTATGCACCGGCGTAGAACATGTACACCTTGCCCTCATACACCATGGCGGCAGGGGCTTCGATGCACTCCCCTTCCCAGTCCAGAGTGGGTTCCAGGATGGTGTCAGCCACGCACTGGGTAAAGTCCTCTCTGTGCCAGCCGGAATCTGCCGGTGCACAGGCCACGCCCAGCTTCTGAATCTTCATTTCGGAATCCCGTGTGGCAAAATAGAGGAACAGCTTGTCTTTGAAGATGCACACATCCGCATCAATGGCCCGTCCGCTGCACCAATCGCTGGAAGGTCTGAACACAGGGTTGGTGGGATCCTTTTCAAAGTACAGCCCGTCCGGCGAGACAGCATGGCAGATGGCGTCGGTTTTCCAGTTGCCGTAGGTCTGGTAGAACAGATGCACCTTTCCGTCCTTTACGATGGCAGCCGGTGCGCCGTGGCCGTTCTGTTCCCCTTCACAGGCATGGTCCAGAGGCAGGAGGGTTTCATAGGTCCAGTTTTCTCCGTCGGGGGAGGTGGCGATGCCGATGCGCAGGCGTTTGTCCTCCGGAATTTTGGCGGAATAGTACAGGAAATACCGGCCTTTGAAGAATACCACAGCCGGGTCTTTGGCGAAGTTAAAGTGGGTGAATAACATGGGAGAGGCTCCTTTTATTCTTGTTTGGTAGTTTGGAGATGTATTTCTATATCGTTGAGAAACTGTTTTGCCTGTGCCAGAAGCAATGCAACTTCTTCCGCATGGATCTCAAAAAAGTCATCGTAGTCGCTGTTCTGACGCATATCAAACAGCTGAACAATCAGTTTAGAATACGCTGGATTCAATATGGCGGTGCGCAGATACTGATAGGTGAACTGGGCAATGATGCCGGAATGTTTTTTGAATCCAGTCCCAGCAGGGCAAGCATACTGCGCATTCCGTGGAATACTCCGTAATATGTTCGGTTGGCCGCCGTTTTGGAGTCATCCAGCAGGTTCAGAACATTTTCGGCGGTGGTCAGGCTTTCTCTGGCTCTTTCCAGCCTGCGATACGCCAGTTCCAGACGTTCATCCACAGACAATCCCCTCCTTCTGCACCGCCTGATAATACGGAAGGACATCTTTGTATTTATCGAACATTGCGGCATCCTTTACGGTAACAGAAACCAGAACCCCATACTGCAGAAGCATGGAAGCGGTAAGATCACAGAAAGGAGAAAATACATCTCCTGCCTGTTCCACCAGTACCATCATATCAATATCCGATTCTGTGTCATAATCCCCTCTGGCATAGGAACCGTACAGGATCACTTTTTTCAGCCTGTCGCCATACAGATCCCTGGCAGAGGCGGCAACGGTTTGGGTGATTTCCTGTAATTCTTTTCCAGAACACATGACGCTCCCTCCTTTCATGCTTCTATTATATACAATCCGACGCTGTTTCGTCAATATCAATCTGTAAATTTTCACCGGACAAAATCCCCTCTTGCATAATCCCCCCGTCTGTGGTATACTTCTATCATCCAACATCAATTATCCGGAGGTACATATGTCCGGTTTTCTCTTAAAACTCATTGCTGCCGCCACCATGCTTATCGACCATGCGGGACTGCTGCTGTTCCCGGGGCATCGCTGGATGCGGATCGTGGGGCGGATTGCATACCCGCTGTTTGCATACTCCATTGCCGAGGGATTCCGGTATACCAGAAACCGGGTGCGGTATTTCCTGCAGATTTTCATTCTGGGCGTGCTGTGCCAGATCGTGTACACCATCGCCGAAGGGGAACTGTATTTCGGCATCCTTTTGACCTTCTCCTTTTCCATTGTCCTGATGGCGCTGCTGCGGGAAGTGAAAGCCGCATGGCAGGGGGATGAAACCGTTCTCGGGAACTGGCTGGGCTTCCATGGGGTGTCCGCCGCCCTGCGCAGTACCCTGACCACTGCGGCATTTTTTACGGCCACGATTCTCACCGCTGCGGTAACCATGCTGGTGAAGGTGGACTACGGCTTCTGCGGGATTCTCGTACCGCTGGCTGCGTATCTGCCGGATTCGGTGCCGGTGCGGAAAGGGGCTTTCGGCGGAATGCTGGCGGTGCTGTCGGCGGTGCAGTGGTCGCTGGGGGACAAGGTGCAGATCTGGTGCCTGTTTGCCATGATCCCGCTGCTTCTCTATAACGGCAAGCCGGGGAAATACCGGATGAAGTGGTTTTTCTATATTTTCTACCCTGCCCATATGGCGGCACTGTATCTGCTGTCGATGGCAATCTAAAATAAGAAATAAGAAGTCAGAGATAAGAAGTGCGGCATATGTCCGGGACGGCTTATCTCTTTTCTTTGCCGGGGATGAGCGGGGGGTTTGTGAATTCTCCGAAAAAAGTTTCTCAGAATGCAGACATTTTCCCCGGCAGGACTGTATTATAGGGTGAAGTACTTCCAATAAGACAGGTAAGGAGATGTGATGGTATGGTGGATTTCCATGCGGTATATGAACGAAACATCGGCCGGGTGTACCGTGTGTGCTATCTGCGGCTGGGACACCGGGAGGATGCGGAGGACGCCGCCCAGAATGTGTTTACCCGTTGGCTTCGGGCAGGGGGGAAAGCCTTTGCATCGGAGGAACACGAAAAAGCCTATTTTCTGAAAGCTGCCTGCAATGAATGTGCAAACATGAAACACAGTCTGTGGCGGAGGAACCGGGTGGATTTTGACGATCTGCCGGAGGCTGTCACGGCTGTGGAGGATGCGGAACCGGATGACGGAGCCATTCTGCGGGGACTGCCCCAGAGGTACCGGGAGGTTCTGTACCTGTACTACTACGAAGGGCTTTCTGCGGCGGAAACGGCAAAAATTCTGGGCAGGAATGAAAGCACCGTGCGGACACAGCTCCAGAAAGGCAGGGAGCGGCTGAAAAAGAACCTGACAGAAGGAGATGATCGGGCATGAAACACGAAAACGAAACCATCCGGGCACTGTTTGAACCGCTGTCCCCGGATGCAGAGCAGAAGGAACGTATGATGCAGGCCATCCTGCAGAAAGGAGAAGGAACTATGAAAAAGCGTCTGTCTGCCCGGGCCATGCTGGCAGCAGCGGTTGCGGCAGTGCTTGTGACCACGGGATGCGTCTGTGCGGCGGTTCCGGCAGTACGGGAATACATCAATATGCTGTTTCTCCGGCAGGACAGCGTGAGCCGGATCCATGAGGTACCGGAAGGCTGGGTCGGAATCTGGACGGCGGAGGATCTGGAAAAAGTCCGGGAGAATCTGGGAGGCAGCTATGTGCTGATGAACGATATTGTGATCCCGGAGGAATCCTATGCACCGGGCGGGATCTATGAGAATGGGTTTGTACCCATCGGGGGAACCAGAGTACAGTATACCGCTGTGGACGAAGAAACCGGAGAAGAAAAACAGTTTACCCATTCCAAAGCATTCACAGGTACCTTCAACGGAAACGGATATACCATTTCCAATGTGCATGTTACGGCGCTGACCAACAGTGATGCAGCCGGGCTGTTCGGTGTATGTGAGATGAAATACAACCTGTGGGATCCTGAAACCGGGGAAGACTACCAGACCGCCGGCGGAATCATCAAAAATCTCGGAGTTATTGACAGCTCTGTGATCATCATGGATGACAACGGGTATTTTACAGATGCTTCCATCGGGATGATCGTGGGCAAGGGAGCTTTTGTGGTAGGGTGCTATACGAAAAATGTGGAAGTGCGCTACACCATACCGGAGGACTACAATGTCCCGCATACGGAACGCACCATTTCTATAGGCGGTGTGGCCGGATATGCCAATACCGTGGACAGCTGCCATTCCAATGCAGATATTCGGGTAGAAGCGTCCATACCGGAGGAAGGTGTTGCTCTGTATGCGGCCGGGGTCTGCGGTTGGGGGAAGGCCTGTGTGACCTCTTACTTCAACGGGACCATCGAATCCCCGCTGGCGGACTGGGAAGTATGTTATTTTGATGCCACCAACCCGCCGGATATGGTAAACGAAGCGGTGATGCGGGAGATTGCCTACCGTCTGCTGTGTGTGGATTACGGCGTGGATATGGATCGGAAGAAAGTGGAAAAGTTCGGAATCACCATGGAAAGCTATTTCCGGGACAACGCCGGCGGAGAACAGCAGAGCAGCTACTGGGATCACTGGAATGCATTCTACTGCCTGAAAAACGCCCCTGCATCCAACAATATCGGTTCTCAGGATTTCCTGACCTATGCCGTAGACGAAGCGGTGCCGGAAATTGTCTATGTGCTGGATCCCATGCTGACCGTCAAGGAACGGGCCAAGCTGTCCGAAATCCTCTCTCTGGTCTTCACCGGGGACGAATTCTACCGGATCTGTCAGGAAAACGGCGTGAAATACGGTGCCTACGACAACTATGACCTGCGCCGGGAACCGGACTGTGCCTTTGAAGGCTTCGACTTCGGCTCCATCTGGATCATGGGCGACGACGGCCTGCCGAAACTGCGCCTGTTCCGCTACTCCACCGAAGACGGCGTAACCACATACGAAAGCCCTCTGCAGGGTGTCATCCGCAAATAAACCCAGAACAAACAAAAAACCGGGGACCAAAAATCCTCGGTTTTCCTTTGTATCTCTTATTTCTTACGTAAACGATGATTAACTATATTCATGCAATTGGAAACGTTCTGTGGCGAGCAGGGTCGGGTCCCTGGGAGCTCTCTCCACTATTTCTCATGTCTTGGATAAACAATATCCAGTGGCAGATGGAATTGCAGAGACTATATCCAGCGGGATCCCTGTTGAAAGTTCTTTGCCGAGCTTTCTTTCAAGAAAGCGACCCGTTTCCTCTTTCCAAACAGGTTAGTTAATCATCATTTACTTATCTCTTATTTCCCGCCGTCATTTCCGCCATCTTGATCACATCCCCTGCCCCCATGACAAGCACCATACCGTCTGCCGGCGTCACTTCCGTACAGTACCGGGCCGCTTCCGCAAAGTCATGGATCACACGGCAGGGCTTCCCTTTGGCAGAGACCGCGGCGGCAAGCTGATCCGATGTGACGCCGTAGGTGTTGGTTTCCCGGGCGGCGTAGATGTCGCAGAGAACGATTTCATCCGCACCGGACTGGCTAAGGGAACGTACGAAATCTTCAAACAGCTGGGAGGTGCGGGAATAGGTGTGGGGCTGGAAAACCGCTGTCAGACGGCTGTATCCCATGGCGGCAGCACCGGAAAGGGTGGCTTCGATTTCCGTAGGATGGTGGGCATAGTCGGCGTATACGTCTGCCCCTGCGGCGGTCTGTCCGAGACGATCCATCCGGCGGCAGATTCCTTCATAAGCCCCCAGTCCTT
>JAFQGY010000295.1 GCA_017415325.1 Clostridia bacterium | reverse complement strand
CCTTCATAGGTTTCTCTTGTAGTATAAGGGGTACCAATCATCCCCGGTTCCAGTTCGTCCAGATGACCGCCCATCCCATCGATATTCCGCCGCAGCTGTTCAGCAGCCCAACCTGAAGCACGGATGTGTCCGAGAGGAAGACGATACAGTTTCTGATATTGTTTCATAAAAAATCTCCCATGTTATTCTTGCGAATTTTTAGTGTCTAATTCCATATTTTCACGAATGGGTCGAGCCATGTATAACGTCAGCTCCCGTTCGATCCTGAGAAATTCAGCAGGTGTTACACCATAGTATCGGTGAAATTGCTGTCTGAGATAGGTTTCGCCTGAAAAACCAACTGCCTCTGCAATCTCCTGCATGGAAAGTTTACCATCCACAAGAAGCTGTTTGGCGCATTCCATTCGTTTGGAGAGAAGTGTGTCGCTGAAACGCTGACCACGTTCTTTGCTGTACACGGCTGACAAATAATTGGGAGATACCCCCAGCTCCGCTGCCAGATCCGTGATATGCAATCTGGAATGATATTGGGTTTCGATGATATAATCCAGTTTTTTGACATAATATTCTGATGTATGTTTCTGTACAGGAATAAAAGAACGCCGGGTAGTCTGATCCATGACAGAGACAAGTTCGTACCAGAGGGAGATACACATCGCACGATTGGCGGCAGTATCAGAAACACTGTGATGGATGTACTGCTTAAAGATCCGTTCGATCCGTGGGATTTCCGGACAGGGAAAGAGAAAACAAGGAAGCAGCAGGATACTGGGATCCTGAAAATCTGCTTCTGTGAATTTCCTGTAGTAAATATCGTCAGATTTCCATCGAATACAGATTGTATCAATATGTACCGGCTGTCCCTGAATACTTTCCCCGGTAGGGGAGTCCACACTGCGATTACAGCAAAGTACAGTTCCTTCCGGCACAAAATATTTTTCACCGTAACAGGTAAAAGCTATATTACTTCCTGACATCAACGAAATTTCCAGTTCATCATCTATGCCCGGTGCAGGATGCCAGAAATACTGATTTTCTGTAAGTGAACAGGCAAATTTTCCTTCGGGGATATGCCAGTTATTTAATATATATCCATACATGCAATTCACCATAATATACGATTTTCATGTCCATACAGTATCATATATTCACAAAAATGTCAAGAGCACCATGAAATTTTGGTGTAGCTTTGTGGTTGTTTCTGTAGTAAAGTGTATTGCGTGTTTTCATGATTCTATTTATAATATGAACAAAGGCTCCGGTGGTACATAACAAAATCTACAGGATTGGAGTAGTGATTGGCATTTATGGATATGTACGGAACTTTCAAGCATATAGCAACCGAAAACTATTATGTGGCTTTATCAAAGTGCCTGAACTCTGCTGTATGTACAGAAGAAACGCAGAAGACCATTAAACGTATAACTGTGAAAAGCATAAAGTATGCCCATATGGGACAACTGGTCATTCATGAAGGCATCTGTTATGCCTCATTCATTCAGAATCCCGGTGATGACGGCGAAGGTCACAGCAGCACAACCAGTGGGATTGTACTTGCAGTATTTTCTCTGGAAAAAATCATGAGCGATGATTTTGATTCGGAAAGGGATATTGTATTCTACCCTATCGGCAGCAAAGGGGATCTGTGTGCAGGATATCGTGCCTGCTCGATCTTCAAGGATAATTCCATGTGTCTGGTCGGAGATCAGCTTTACATTTGTTTCAGCTTTATTGCAGAAGACAACCGTTCTCATATTTTCAGAAAGGTTTTTGACATCTCACAGAGAATCTGGAAGGATGAAGTTCTGACGGTACTGCAGTATAAAGAGCAGACCTATGATTTTTCCGACCACTCTCTGAATATCATTTACGAAGATAAAGGAATAGCCCCCAGAGCGAAAGGGTTGATAGAACTGGTTTCCGCATGGAATGAATATCATGAGGAATATTACGCTACAGGTGTTACCATCGACGGGCCGAACAATGGCTTTGTGGTAAAAACTTCCGATTTTCAAACAATGACACTTGTGGATATTGTTCCCTTCAATGATATGGGAACTGCCGAAATTGCTTCTTACATATACAAAGATAAACTGTTTGTCGCCTGTCGTCAGGATTACGGTATACCCTATCTGTATCTCGGGTTTATGGACTTAAAAACAGGTGAATGGAAGCAATATTATAAAGTTCCGGATGGGAATTCCCGGCCTTGGTTTTTTGAATACAACCATGAGTTGTATCTCCTGCATACCATAGAAGAACTGAATCGCAGATATACCAATATATCCCGCATACGCACGCTGGATACGGCATATGACTTCTTCAATGACCGTATTCCTGTAGAGATCATGGCAACCATCAAAGACTGCGGATCCTATTTTGCGACAGCAGTATATAACAATGAGATATATTTTGTTGCCACCAAGGATACGGAAAGCTTCGGCAGACTCTCCATGCATTTTCACGACCCGGACTCTGTAAACCGAAAACTGGCCGGTTTATTCAGTTGAATACAATATACTATATTGAAAGGAGCTTTTTGAAATGTTAAAGAAGAATCTTTTCCTCATTTCGGCTTTGATTTGTCTGCTTGCATTGGGTATGACATCGTGTGATACCCCGACAGAACAGAATAGGGGAGAACAATCAAACAGCGAAACTGTACAAACCGAAACGAAAACTGCTGAAACAAAAATCACCCCCGATTTGCCGGATATCACTTTTGACGGTGCGACCTTCCATCTGATGCAGTGGTATCGTGGAGAAGGACATGTTCACAATTATTTTGAATATTATTCTGATGAACTGAATGGCGAACTCCTGAATGATGCCATTTACAACCGGAATATGCGTCTGCAAGAAAAATATGATATATGTATCACTCAGAATGGGGTGGATGCGCCTGCTGAAACAGTTGCTGCAGAAGTTCTTGCCGGTTCCTGTGAATACCACATGGTAGCAGCACCGCCGAAGAATCTTGCTAATGCTTCCAGAAACGGTACTTTCATGAACATCCATACCATTCCCTATATGGACATATCCAAACCGTGGTGGAACAATCGGGCAAACGAAGCCTTTTCCGTGAATGACAAACTATACTTTATTTCAGGTGATTTGGTTCTGTATGAAAAACAGCGTCTTCCTGTCATATTCTACAACCGAACAATGACAGAGAATTACCAAATCGAGAATCTGTATGACGTTGTAGATGCCGGAAAATGGACAGTCGATGTTATGAATATGTATGCTAACACCGTATCCAATGATACCAATGGGGATGGCATGCTTTCATGGGAAAATGATACAATCGGTTTTCTGTCGGGATCATATACATATATCCCATTCCTTTTGTTTGGTATGGAAAATACATTTGCCCCAAAAATTGACGATAATACATTCAATCTGAATGCATCCAGTGAACGGATGATATCCTCTATCGAGAAGATAGGAAAAATTCTGTATTCTGATAATGTCAGTTGGCGTGAAGAAATAATAGGAAAAGCATCCTATACCTCTACATATCAGGCATTTCAGGAAGGGCGGTTCTTATTCTTCCACGAAGTGATCACGGTACTTCGGAATATGGAGATGGACGATGCATTCGGTGTTCTGCCGCAGCCCAAATATGACGAAGCACAGGAAAACTATCTGACTACTGTACAATATGAGAATTCCGGAACTATAGCTGTTCCCGCATCCGGAAAGGATCTGGAAATGACCGGCGTGATTCTGGAAGCCATGGCGTATGATTCTTCCGAATCGGTACTTCCGGTATTTATAGAAAACATTCTCCAATCCAAAAAAGCACCTGATCAGGAATCCTCTAAGATGCTGGAAATTGTTTTCAAAAATATCATTTACGACTTGTTCGGTGCATTCGATATTGGCGGACTGTCCGGACTGATTGCTGACAATATTTATAATAAGCATGGTGATGGATATACTGCTCTTATAGAATCCCAAAAAGTATCCATTACTACGGATTATGAAAAACTGGTAGAAGATTACAGTGAAATCGATCATTGATATACGGATTTATGAATACAGCTCACATTTCATTGTGGGCTGTATTTTATAGAAACTATAATTAACAGGAGAACAAGTATGCTTCTGGATTTCAACCAAACTATGTGTACAGAACGGTTAATTGTGATACTGCGCGGCGTACCGGATACGATGCTCCCTGCTGTGCTGGATGTTCTGTATGAAGCAGGGATACGACTGGCAGAAATCACTTATGATATGTCCGGTACTGTATCTTATGCCCATACGGCAGAAATGATTGCCATGGCTTCGTCCAGAATGGCTGGAAAAATGTATATCGGAGCCGGAACTGTAGTAACCACAGAACAGGTACAGATGACTGCCGATGCAGGAGGAACCTTTATTATCTCCCCCCACACAGACACGGAACTGATAAAAAATATCAAACAGAAACATTTATATGCTCTTCCCGGTGCTATGACCGTTTCGGAAATTGTTGCTGCACATAATGCAGGTGCGGATTATATCAAACTTTTCCCCGCCTCTTCTCTCGGACCTGATTTCATCAGACAGGTTCACGGACCGCTTCCACAGGTAAAACTGCTGGCTGTATCCGGTGTTTCTGTGAAAGACGTTCCGCAATATCTTGCAGCCGGTGCTGCCGGATTCGGTATTGGCAGTGCTGTAGCGAACAGAAAACTATGTCTGGAAAATAAGCTGGATCAGATCTATAAAAACGCTGTCAGCTATGTTTCTGCCTGCCGGATTGGTGGAAAGGGTATGGGAGAAGGTGTAAAATAATGATCATTTCCATTGACGGCGGTACCACCAATACCCGTTTTTATCTGATGCAGAATGGAGAAATTCTTTCTTTCTGCAAACAAAGCATAGGTATCCGCGACACTTTTCAACCCGGCGGAAAGGAATATTACCAATCTGAAATACGATGTGCCATTAAAAATCTGGCTGAAAATGCAGATACCCCGGTGAATGCCATCATTTGTTCCGGTATGATTGGTTCTGAAACCGGACTGTATACCTGCCCTCATATCTGCACACCTGTCTCTCTGAATAAACTGGCAGATCATATGCATAAAGTCTCGCTTCCGCATATTTCCGATATTCCATTCTGGTTTGTTCCCGGTATAAAATCCTTTGATTCCGTTTCTGTATCCGGAGAACAGATAGCTGTGGAAATATTGTCTTCCATGGATATCATGCGCGGCGAAGAAACAGAATTGTACGGTATTATCCAGCAGATGCATTTATCTGAAGACTGCACTATCGTCCTGCCGGGTTCCCATATGAAAACAGTGGCATTCTCTCCGCAAATGGGGATTATCGGTTTTCAAACTTCCATTACCGGTGAACTTCTAAGAGCTGCTGCCGAACATACCATTCTACAGGCAACCTTGAATCATGTTTACCCATCAGAAATAGATTTTTTTCAGTTGCAGAAAGGATATGAACTGGCAAAAAAATGTGGTCTTGCCAGGGCATTATTCAAAGTTCGTATTCTGGACAAATCTGTTAGTGGCCTTTCTTCAGAACAACTGCATTCGTTTCTGCTTGGCATCCTGCTCTGTGATGATGCGGCACACCTGATTCAGCAAGGAAAAACAGTATGGCTTGCCGGTTCGGACCCGTTCCGTAGTGCGTTATCCTACCTTCTGAAGTTGGAAGGAATACCGGTGAAGACAGTTCCTGCTTCAGTTTCAGAACAGGCAACCGCTTACGGAGCATACCGGCTTTGGATGCACAAAAAACAAGAAACTAAACAGGGAGAAGGTAATGTAAAAACTATATAACAATATTCTTTTATGAAATTAAATTACCATAATAATACCAATCCATTCAATCTGAAAGGACACAAGGTGATATCGCCATCACAAAAATCTGACCCGGCTGGACCTCCCAGAAAGCCTAGGCCATGGTCACATAAACAAAGCCATATTTGGCAAAACAGATACAGTAGCCACCGACAGTGTCCCCCATAATGATAATATCCTTATCTTATACCGTTAATGTTCTGGCAGATGCTGGAAGAAATCACGGTTATGCAGAATTTCAAGGAGAGTGCCACTATTATCATCATTGTAGTCTATACTCAAGCAGTCAACCTATCATTTCTGATTCAGGTTGGCTGTTTTTCATGATTTCCTTTAATTTTTCCCCACCAGAAAAATTTTCAAAAATTTTCTGCAACCTTTCCGGTTTACCCTATCCAAAAGTGTTTTAGTATAGCGAGGAGGCAAAGAACCCCGCGCTCGAATCTGCACAAAGGAGGGTGAACGCGAAATGATCCCCTCCGAACGTGAACAGGAACTGGTTGCGATGTTCGACTCGTTCTGCAAAGCTGTGATCAGAAACTACAGCCGAACACTGATCCGCCGTAAAAGTAACCGGCCAGAGAATTTAGATGACCATGGGCGGCAGTACATCTTACTACATCCTCTGCAATACTTCCCGTGAACTGCGCCCGTACAGCACTTCGACCACATACCCGTGCTATCTCGGTACGGCATCCTATTACTGGCACTACGCATATCTCGGAGCGAATACCGTGTCCATCGGAAGCACCAAGTCCTCGAAACTCGGCTTTTTCGGCACGACTCCTATTATAAAGCAGACTCTCTCCACTTCGTCCAACAACATGAGTTACACCAGTGCGACATCATCGAACTACCTTTATGTGCTGAACAATCTGGTGGGGATTCTCAAAAACAAATACGGCTTGTATATCATGGGAAAAACTTCAACCGCCATCGCCAGACAGCTTATTGAAGAAAGAATCCCGACCCCAAGCGGTAAGCAAAACTGGCAGTCCAGCACCATAGAAAGTATCCTGACTAACGAAAAATATAAGGGTGATGCACTTTTACAGAAATCGTTCACAGTCGATTTTCTATCAAAAACGAAGAAAATCAATGAAGGTGAGGTGCCGCAGTATTATGTAGAAAACAGCCATCCAGCGATCATCCCACCGGAAGAATGGAAAATGGTGCAGATGGAAATCGCCCGCCGGAAAAGTTTCGGTCGGAAATACAGTTGTTCTAATATCTTTTCCACAAGACTCGTCTGTGGTGACTGTGGGGAGTTCTTCGGTGCAAAGGTATGGCATTCCACAGACAAATACCGAAAAGTGATATGGCAGTGCAATCATAAATTCAAAGATAACAAGTGCGGGACACCTTCTCTGGCAGAGGATGATATCAAAGAGAGATTCGTAGATGCGATCAATACACTGATTGCCGATAAAGAAGCGGTTCTTGATGCTTGCCGCCTGATGCAGTCCACGCTGACGGACTGTTCGGAAATTGATGCCGAACTGGATGGATTACTGCAGGAGATTGAAGTTGTTACGGAAATGACCAAGCACTGCATTGAGGAAAACGCTCAGAATGCACAGGATCAGAACGCTTATATGGAACGGTATAATGGTCTGGTGAGCAGATATGATCACCTCAGAGAACAGGTCAATCGTTTACAGGAAATGAAAGCAGCCCGTGAGAGGGAGGCAGATTCCATTGGGGCATTTATGTTTGAACTGAAGGAGTATGATGAGCCGATCAGCGAATTTGATGAGAAGCTGTGGGTTTACTGTGTAGACAGGGTGGTAGTTCATGCTGACGGGAAATTGGTATTCCATTTCAGGAATGGCGCGAAAATAGATGCGTAAAATCAGAATTAGCCTACAAGTAGTAAGGATTTGTAGGTTTTTCTGTCGTTTAGGGTAGCATATTTCATGTTTTTGTGCTATAATGGATAAAAAGGGGTGTTATCACCAGAGAAAACAAAATGTTGATAAATAACATACCGTGAGAAAAATCACAATGAAAGCAGGACTTCACTATTTCTTTCTTGGGCGTGAAATCATAATTCATCGATTCATTGAATCAATGAATCTGGTTAAAGTCAGTTATATTGATAAACATGAGATGTTTTTTGTTGATTTGAATTTCATCTCAACTAAATTAACACAACCAGAATCCTCTTTGTCACTAGCTGTATTAGGAGGTATCAGATTTTGAACAATATTCTCTCATTCCTTGAAGGACCTTTGGATGGTGATGCATGGGAAAATTTGTGTATTGCTTGTTATCGCACACGATATGCAGATGTACATTTTACTGAAATACCTGCAATGTATCAAGGAGACGCAGGTATTGAAGGTTTTACTACAACAGGTATAGTCATTCAATGTTATTGCCCTGAAAAAGAATACAGCGACGATGATCTTTATGAACATTATCGAGAGAAGATGAGCAAGGATATAAAAAAACTGCAAGAACCTAGGTATCATACTCGTCTGGAGGATCTTGGAGTTCCATTAATACATGAATGGCATTTTGTTATACCTTATTATAAAGATTCAAGAATCATTCAGCATGCTGAGGCTAAACGTCAAGAAATAATGGCGAGTAAAACCTCCACTCCAAATGATTATACTCATATAGCAGATGATTTTCGCATTATTATTAAATGTGCAGAAGATTACCGTGTGGAACTCACACGATTAATACGCCATACGCTTACTGATGTAAAACTTAATTTTTCTATTTTACATACTGCAACTCCGGATTGGGAGAACTGTGCGTCAGAAAAAGTTAATAATATAAAACGTAAAGTTAAAGCGATCATGGGCGATATTAATGAGAATAATCGCGAAGATTACAATGATGTTGTAAATATGTATATTGAATCCTATATGAATGGTCTTGAAATAATGAGAATTCTCAGAAGTTCTTATACAGAGATATATGAGGATATAATTGCTCTCGAACAAAGATACAAAAGACAGGTGGAAATGCAAACAAAAATGAATACAGATAGTTCAATCAATAGCAAGCTAATTAATGATATCTTAAACGATTTTCAGAATAAGTTGCAAGAAGAATTTTCATATTTAAATATAGCATCAATTATGGAATTAAAATTAGATATTATTAGTGGCTGGCTTGCCGATTGTTCAATGCAATTTAGATGAGGTTTTTAGAAATGGAAGAAAAGAATTATATATTATCTGATGAAATAGTTTTCAATTCTAAACCAATAGCAGTCCCATATAATTATCGTATCAGTTATAAAATATCACAGCTTATGTTAATCCTTTCAATCTGTTGTTCAAAAGGTGGTTGTTCATTAATTAAATTGCATATGATTTCAATGGCGTTCAACTCCAATGAAGTAA
Organism: Clostridia bacterium; assembly: GCA_017415325.1. Taxonomy (GTDB): domain Bacteria; phylum Bacillota; class Clostridia; order Oscillospirales; family CAG-272; genus UMGS1696. The sequence goes on along the minus strand of JAFQGY010000295.1, from coordinate 11,243 downwards.
TGGAGCAATTAAGAAATCTATCTAATGGACAATTAACCGAAGTTCCTGTTATTCGCTTCGATCCAGCAGTTACTCGTGCTGCATTATTTGCAAAATCAGAAAATCTTATTGTACAACAGAAAGATGGAAAATTGCGACTATCTTCCATAGGGAAAAATTATGTGACTTCTATTATGCAAGAAGAAGATTTAATGATCAGAGAAAAAAGGTTTTTATCTGAAATATCAACTAAAATTACAGAAGGAACAATAAAAGAGATAATGTCTAATTGGAGATATCAAAATGTTACGAATTAATCGTGTAAAAGTGGAAATATTCACTGAAAATGGAATTTATGGTACTGACATAGATTTCAATAGTAGTTTAACATTTCTTTCAAGTGAGGATAATACTTGTGGTAAAAGTTCTATACTAGCTGCAGTATATTATTGTCTTGGTTTAGAAGAGATAATAGGAGGAAAAGGCGATAAGGTACTTACTTCTGTTTATAAAACTACTATTGAATATGGTGATCAGGTTTGGAATGTTCTTCAATCTGCCATGTACTTAGAAATAAGTAATGGAGTTGACACTGTAACTCTTTTCCGTGCAGCAAAAATGAATGGACGAGATAGTCGTATGATTACTATCTATCATAGTTCATTAAATGACATCACCAAGCCTGAGACTTTACATTTCGACACATATGTTCATATGCCTAATTCTGCAATTAATGCAAAGGGATTTCATAGTTTCCTTGAAAAGTTTCTATTTTTGGAGTTACCACAAGTTTCGGCTTCCGATGATACTCAGAGAAAGTTGTATCTGCAATTAGTATTTTCATGTATGTTCATAGAACAAAAGCACGGTTGGTCAGATTTGTTTTCTGGAATGCCTATCTTAGGAATTAAAGAATCTAAAAAAAGGTAATAGAATATGTATTAAAACTGGATACTTTAGAGAATGATAAAAAAAAGGAACAATTAAAACAAGATGAAGTTCTTATAACTAAAGAATGGTTTGAGTGTTACAATTCTTTACAAATTGCGGCAAATAGAGAATCATGTTCTATTCTTAATTATCCTCTTAATCCAAAAATCCTTACAGATAAAGACATCGATCAGATAATAATTCGAAATAGAGATGGTACAATTGATGATGTGATATCTTCACTTGCAGAACAAACACAAAAGCTCAACAAACTTAAGCCAAAAGTTATTGACAATTTTGATGCATTACAAAGTGAGTTAAATGAAATTGAAGATAGTATTGCTGATCTAAAAAAACATGTTTTGGCTTGCAGAAATCAAGTTGTAATTGAAAAAGAAGCGATAAAAACCCTCTATACCAACCTCGAAACCATAGCAATTGATATATCAAATAACAAAGATGCTGCACGGTTACGTAACTTAGGATCAGATTTACACTTGAGTTTTCAAAAAGACATCTGTCCTGTTTGTCATCAGAAAATTAATGATTCTTTATTACCTACTGAAATAGATGCTTATGTTATGAATATTGATGAGATTCGCGTTATCAAGCCATATCAAACATAAAGATGAACTTGATAAAGAAATCCAAACTACCGATGGAAAATTATTTACTCTCCGTAGATTAGCACAATCAATAAGAAGCGATCTTTACTCAACAAATGATAGTTATTCAGAAGCAGTAGTTTATAAAAAGATTACCCTTCAAAAACAAATCGAAGCATTGGAAAATTTACAACTCCTTCAAAAGGAAACAGAAGTTAAACTTAAAGAATTGTCCAAGAACTGGGCCAATCATCTTAATGAAAAGAATAGTGTCCCTAAAAATAAATTCACCGCTTTGGACAAGGAAAAACTCAATTTACTACGCACCAATTTTATCAATAATTTAAAATCGTATGGATACAAGAGCATTCCAAACCTTGATGAGGTTACGATTTCTGAAGAATCATACCTTCCTTTATTTGAAGGATTTGATATGAAATTTGACTCTTCTGCCAGTGATAACATTCGTGTAATATGGGCATTCACAGTCGCACTCCTACAAGTTTCATTATTAAAAGATGGGAATCATCCAACTGTATTAATATTTGACGAACCTGACCAGCAAAGTACGATAATTAGTGATATGCAATCATTTTTCACAAGTATACTAGAAATAACTGATAAATGCCAGGTAATAATGGGAATTACATTAAAAGATAGTGATACAAAAAAATTAATAAGTGAACTTTCTGAGGGAAAATGTAAACGAGTCAATATTCCTAATAAAGCTTTTCAATTAATTCAGACTATTCCAGAGTCATAAATATATAAAATAGTAGTTTTCATTATAATGTCGCTTTTCGCGTTATAGAATACGTCTGCGAAAGCTATTGACTTTCCCGAAAAAATATGATATAATATTAAACCGTATATTATGAGGAACCATATGAGGAGGAATGAGAATGCAGCAGGCACGTATGCTCGGATATCGAGTTCAAAAATTCGCCAATACTTGCAATGTATCACCTCTTGAGTTAAGTGAGATCATCGGTTGTAGTGAAACTGAGATGAAGTTATTCCTGAAAGGTAGAGCTTTTATCTCATACGAGCAGTTATCTTTATTAGCAAAAAAGCTAAAAGTTGAGATTTCTGCATTGCTGAGTGGTAATGAAGACGAATATAATAAATCCATTGTTCATTGCATGAATGACTTTGATAAGCCCCAAAACAGAGAATTCATACTTGATATAATTGATGAATATATGGATATTCTTGATGTAACTTGTAATTGAATTATTGAAGGAGCATAGTGGTTTCACTATGCTCCTTTTAGAAAGTAGGTATATTTTATGGAAAAAAACTGCTTATCAGATATTATAGTTGGGCATATAACACATTTTATCAATGAAAAAAGAGAATCTCAAATACTGAAAACTAAGTTTCCAAACCAATTATTGCGTGAAGATGTACTGGATCTTTTGGATATGTACTGTACAGTTATATATTATCCATTAGAAAATGAATCCAATAATGGTTTTCATATCACAGGCATTCCTCATAAAAATGGAGAAGAACAACATTTTGTTTATATTAATACAAGCCAGACTATTGAAAAACAAATATTCACTGCAGCACATGAATTAGGACATATTTGGGAAGTTGATAGCTATGTCTTAGAACATCTCAGTGATGAAAATACACTTGTTTCGAATGAAGAAATTATTAACAGGTTTGCTGCTGAATTATTGATGCCATGCGATCAATTTCTCCTCTTTTTTAATAATGAATTAGAAAAATTATTAGCTAAAAGTAAAAAAATTAGTATAACAGATTTATTAAAACTTATCGCCTCAATTATGGCTCACTTTTTTGTTCCCCAAAAAGCAGTTATTTATCGCTTATTCGAACTTAACAAAATCAGTTGTAAATTATTGGAGCTACTTTGTGGTGAAAGAGACATTTCTGAACAAGATATTTCTGAGTATATAAAATCAATTATGGAAGAAAATGGTCATGAAAAATTTATAATACCCACCCAAAAAAAATGGATAAATGGTTTACCAGAAATTTTAACTACGGCCGAACAAAACAAATCAATATCTAAGACAAAAACAGAAGAATTAAGAAAGATTTTCGAATTGCAAAAAACACATACAGAAAATGATGTATTATTTACAACCGATATTATGAGTGAAGTAATGGATATTCCCTCGCTTGAAGGAGATAAATAAATGTCAATTAATTTAAATACTGCGATGATAGACAATGACTTTTTTAGTCACGCAATAGAAATGAATACCACTCCAAATAATATTTTTCGAATCTTGAAGGAAGTATTTTCAGAATTAGAAATTGAACCTACACTTCACCCTCTGGTGTACCAAAATGAAGTTCTTATTAGTAATACCATAATAAAAGCTGTACTTGATAATAACATCATAAAAGTTGCATCATTCGATGATATTCATCAAAATGATGAAGGTAAAAAATTATATTATTCATTTCTTATCACAGAACTCTATAAGAAACTGACCGGTTTGGAACCGGATCTCCAGAATGATACGGTTTTTTCCTTTTGGAAAAAAGGAATGAGTTTAGGTGAGATACATTCACTTACAACTTGTTTAATTTGTGGATGTAGTATATTCTTATCAGATGACGGAGATTCTCAAAGATTGAAACATATTATTGAGAATAATTCTTTAGATAAAGTAGAGGTACATAACAGACAAGCTGTAGTTGATATGATTAGAGAAAAAGGTACTATACTAGCGAGAAAAGAATTAAGATCATTTGCTCATTCACAATCTTGAATTATTTATATAATTCTGCCCCCCTCTACCGCTAAAGGGGTGCAGTTGTATCATAACTTCGGTTATTTGCCAACATTCGCTTTGCGAAGTGGAAAGAATCCTTGTGGATCATTGATCTGCGAGGATTTTTTGTTTTTATATTCCACAAACCCGTGTTGACAAAATAACACATATACTATATACTACCATATATATACATACACATACTGCGGGGGAACATCATGCGTATCCATATCATTGCCTGCCGGATTTTCGCCAGAGAACTGGGGTTTCTGGCATCTCAAAGTGACAACACCATAGACATCACCTGGATCGGACGGGGACTGCACAACGATTCTTCCAGACTGCGCTCCCGGCTCTGCGATGCGGTGGATGAGCTGTATCGTCAGCTGGAGAACGGGGAAATGGAGTACCGGCCGGATGCCATTGTTCTGGCGTATGGTTTATGTTCCAACGGTGTGATCGGTGTGCGCTGCCGGGATATTCCCATTGTCATTCCGCGGACAGATGACTGCATTGCCCTGTTTATGGGGTCGCAGGAACGGTATCTGCAGGAGTTTTCCATGTCCGGCAGTGCCTGCTGGTGCAACAGTGCCTGGCTCGAACAGAGTACCAGTCTCTTTGACACCGATACCATCCGCCGCCGCAAGTGGCAGGAATATGCGGAAAAATACGGGGAAGACAACGCCGATTATCTGCTGGAAATGGAATCCGGCTGGATCCGGAATTACTCCACCCTCGGCTACATCCACTCTTCCGTATATGACACGCCGGCCTATCTGGAACGGGCAAAGGCAGAAGCTGCCGGCAAGGGATGGAAACTGCGGGAGCTGCACGATGATCTCCGGCTTCTGCGGATGATGGTGGACGGAACCTGGAATGCAGAAGAATTTCTGATTCTACAGCCTGGTGAACGGATTGCGCCGGACTATACCGGGCGGAAGATACAGGCTGCTGTGGATCCTGAATAATTAGGATTTTGTACAGTGGTTTCTGTACCTTCAATCCTTCCGGAAAAATATCCGAAGATTCCCAAACACCCTTGACAAAACACCAAAACCGTATTACACTGTTCCCATACAACAACCGGAGGTACTACAATGCAATACAGAAAACTGGGCAGAACCGGCATGACGGTCAGTGAAATCTCACTGGGGTGCGAGCATCTGCAGGGGAAGGACTATGACCTTGTGAAAACCGTCATCGACGCTGCGCTGGACAAGGGTATCAATTTTCTGGACGTGTTCATGAGTGAACCGAATGTCCGCACCAATATCGGAAGAGCCCTGGCAGGCCGCAGAGAATCTGTCATCATACAGGGGCACATCGGTTCCTGCTGGGTGGACGGGCAGTACAAGGTCAGCCGGGACATCGGGGAATGCGTTGCCTGTTTTGAAGACCTGCTGACACGGCTGCAGACCGACTATATCGACGTGGGAATGCTTCATTTTGTGGACAGGGAAACCGACTGGGATGCACTGGAACAGAGCGAGATGATGCGGTATGCCCTCTCCCTGAAAGCAAAAGGTACCATCCGCGCCATCGGTATGAGCTCCCACAATCCCGTAACCGCCCGGAAAGCCATCGAAAGCGGCCTGATTGATGTGCTGATGTTCTCTCTGAACCCCGCATACGATCTGGTGCCGGGGGACAGAGACATGACGGAAATCTTTTCCGAAGTGGTGGCCGGGAAAAAGCAGAATTTCTCCGGTCTGACACTGGAGCCTGCCCGGGCGGCGCTGTACAGAGCCTGTGAAGAACGGGGCGTTGCCATCACGGTTATGAAAGCGCTGGCCATGGGTACCCTGCTGTCCAGGGAACGCTCTCCGCTGGGGGTGGCCCTGACCGAAGCACAGTGTCTCAGCTACGCCCTGAGCCGACCGGCCGTGGCAGCAGTCATGGTGGGGATGCAGCGGCTCAGCGATGTGGAAAGTGCTGCGGCGTATGAAACCCTGTCTGACGCAGAACGGGATCACAGCGAAGTGCTTGCCTCCCTCGGCATGTTCCGGGCCGGCGGCAGATGCATGTACTGCAACCACTGTCTGCCCTGTCCTGCCAGAATCGATATCGCCGCCGTAAACAAGTATCTGGATCTGGTTCTGCTGGACGGAAGCCCTGCCGACAGTGTAAAACAGCATTATTCTGCGCTGGACAATACCGCAGAAGCCTGTCTCCGCTGCGGGGCCTGCGAAAAGCGTTGTCCCTTCGAGGTGCCGGTGATAAAGCGGATGCAGCGGGCGGTGGAAATCTTCGGAAAATAAAAACCGGAACTCTGACCGGTATGTCAGAATTTCTACGATAATTATAGCCGATTGCAAAACTCCAGTACAGGGGAAACGGTCGCTTTTTGAAAAAAGCTCCGCAAAAACTTTTCAAATGGGTTAGACTGGATATAGTGACTGCAATTCCATGTACCGCTAAATATAGAAATTGCAAAACACCAGAAATAGTGGAGCGAGCTCACGGGGACCACTACCCCGTTCGCCACAAGGCGTTTTCGAGTGCTTGATTTCGTTTTTCCAGAGTTTTGCAATCGGCTATCTACGATAATTATATAAGGAGTACACCATGCCAAAACTCTGGTACAATACCCCTGCCGCCACATGGAACCATGCCCTGCCTCTGGGGAACGGACATATGGGCGCCATGTGCTTCGGCGGGACACTGCAGGATCGTTTTTCCCTGAACGATGACACCATGTGGTCCGGCGGGTTTCTGGACAGAATCAATCCGGATGCGGCGGATGCCATCCCGAAAGTGCGGCAGCTGCTGCGGGAAAAGCGGTTTGCGGAAGCGGAAGAACTGACGGAAGAAGCGGTGCTTTCCCTGCCGGAAGGGGAACGGGCTTATGAGCTGCTGTGTGAGCTGACGGTACAGTTCAAAACCCCGGAGCATCCCCGGTATATCACGCCCCATCAGGCGCTCTGGTTTCTCGGCCGGAACATGCAGTGCTATGAACCCACGGAAGGGGTCACGGATTACCACCGGCAGCTGGATCTGACCACCGGTGTCCATGAAGTTTCCTACACACTGGACGGGATTTTCCACAGACGCCAGTCCTTTATTTCCTATCCGGCAGGCGTTATGGCCATCCGGATGGAAGGCAGCACATGGCGGGCGTTCCTGCGTCGTGCCGGACGGAATTCTGCACAGCGCCGGCTGGACGGATGCACCGTTTCTCTGGAAGGCACCATGGCCAATGACGGGCCCCGGTACTGCTGTGTACTCCGGGCTGTGGAAGGGGACTGCACCGTGGTGGGCGACATGCTCAAGGGCAGCGGTTCTGCGGTTCTGCTTGCCGCTTCCGCCACCACCATCCGGGACGGGGACGATCCGATGGGTGCCGCACTGGAACGGCTGGACAGGGCTGCCGCCAAAGGATATGATGCGCTTCTTACGGAACATACAGCGGACTTCCGGAAGTATATGGAAGCCTGCACACTGGAACTTTCCTCGGATCCGGCACTGGAAGAAATCCCCCACGACAAGCGTCTGGAACGGATGCAGCAGGGGGAAAAGGATCCCGGACTGATCTGCGATATGTTCCATCTGGGCCGGTATATGCTCACCGCCTGCAGCAGACCCGGTTCCCTTCCCGCCACCCTGCAGGGCATCTGGAACGAACTATACAATCCCCCGTGGGACAGCAAATACACCATCAACATCAACACCGAAATGAACTACTGGCCGGCCGAAGTCTGCGCCCTGTCCGACATGCATGAGCCGCTGTTCGCCCATCTGAAGCGGATGCAGCCAAAGGGGCAGGATGTGGCCAAAAGAATGTACGGCGCCGACGGCTGGGTGGCCCACCACAACACCGACGTATGGGGAGACTGTGCGCCCCAGGACAACTACCTGCCCTCCTCCATGTGGCAGATGGGCGGTGCGTGGCTGTCCCTGCATCTGTGGGAACACTACCGCTTCACGCTGGACAGGGAATTTCTGGCGGAATACTTCCCCATTCTGGAAGGGGCGGCCCGGTTCTTCACCCATACGCTGACCCCCGATGCGGAAGGAAAGCTGTGCATCAGTCCTTCTGTGTCCCCGGAAAACGAATACATGCTGCCGGATGGACTGTCTGCCTGCATGTGCGATGATGCGGCTATGGACCAGCAGATTGTGTATGAGCTGTTCCGGGCGGTCATCGAAGCCGGGAAGATTCTGGGGAAGGACACGGCGGTATATGAAGATCTCATCGGGAAGCTGCGGCCGGTGGTGATTGCGGAGGACGGACGGGTTATGGAATGGATGTCCGCCGACAAGAAGGAAATTGAAATCGGGCACCGGCACATCTCCCACCTGTTCGCCCTGTATCCCGGCCAGCAGATCACCTCTGCAGAACCGGAAAAGATGGCGGCGGCCCGGAAAACCCTGGAGACCAGACTGGCCCACGGCGGCGGCGGTACCGGCTGGAGCAGAGCATGGATCATCAGCTTCTGGGCGAGACTGCTGGACGGGGACTGCGCCGGGGAAAATGTACGGCTGCTGCTGACAAAATCCATCCTGCCCAACCTCTTTGACAACCATCCGCCCTTCCAGATTGACGGGAACCTCGGGTTCACTGCCGGGATTGCGGAAATGCTGCTGCAGAGCCACGAAGGCTTCCTGAGACTGCTGCCCGCCCTGCCTTCCGACTGGAAAACCGGTTCCGTAAAGGGACTCCGTGCCAGAGGCGGTTATACGGTGGATCTGTCCTGGGACGACGGTGTTCTGACGGAAGCGGTCATCACAGCGGCGCACACCGGCACCCTGCACCTCTCCGACGGACGGGAATTCCCCATGGAAGCGGGCAAGCCCCTGCGCATCTGCTGAACCGGCCCAAACTGTATCCCTCTCCGGTCTCCGGCGGGGGATTTTTGGCTCCGTATCGGAAAAATTCTCCTGTACCGGCAAAAAAAAATTTCTTTCTGTTGAATTTTCAACATACATTTTTCCAAAAACGGCGTATACTATATCCAGAAAACCAAAGGGAGGCATCCACATGAAAATCGCATTTTTTGATACCAAACCCTATGACAGACCATCCTTTGAGCGGTACGGCAGGGAGCACGGCATCGAGTTCAAGTTCTTTGAAACCAAGCTGAATGAAGACACAGCCGAGCTGGCCCACGGTTCCGATGGGGTCTGCGTGTTCGTCAACGATACCGTAAACGCCGCCGTCATCGACATCCTCTGTGCAATGGGCGTGAAGGTGGTGGCACTGCGGTGTGCGGGGTTCAACAATGTGGATATGAAATACGCCTTCGGGAAAATCCATGTGGTCAGAGTGCCCGCCTACTCCCCCTATGCGGTGGCCGAACACACCATGGCACTGCTTCTGACCTCCATCCGCCGGATCCACAAGGCTTTCATCCGCACCAGGGACTACAACTTCAGCTTAAACGGCATGACCGGGTTCGATCTCCACGGCAAAACGGTGGGCGTCATCGGTACCGGGAAAATCGGCCGGGTGTTCATCGACATCTGCCGGGGCTTCGGTATGAAGGTGCTGGCATACGACAAGTTCCCCGCAGAAGGTCTGGACAACGGCGACACCATCCGGTATGTATCCCTGGATGAGCTGTTCACCGGCAGCGACATCCTCTCCCTGCACTGCCCGCTGACGGAAGAGACCTACCACATCATCGGGGAAGAATCCCTGCAGAAGTGCAAACGGGGCGTGATCCTGCTGAACACCTCCCGAGGAGCACTGGTAGATGCGGAAGCACTGCTGGCGGCCATCAAATCCCGGAAGGTGGGCGCGGCGTGCCTGGATGTGTACGAGGAAGAATCGGATCTGTTCTTTGAAGACTTCTCCGGTCACATTCTGGACGACGACACCCTGGCCCGGCTGATCTCCATGCCCAACGTCATCGTTACGTCCCATCAGGCGTTCCTGACGGAAGAAGCCCTGCAGAACATCGCCGAAACCACGGTGCAGAATCTGCTGGACATGGAAAACGGGCAATGCCCCAACGAGCTCTGCTACCGCTGCGGATCTGCGGAAGACTGCAGGACGGGCAAATGCTTCTGATCCGACGGATGAATACTGCATTTCCGTCCGAAAACAAAAAATCCCGGAACATGCGAAAATACTCTTGCAGAATCCGGATACATGGTATATACTAAACACGTTATAAAATCTTTCCTTGAGGTGCTATACATGAAAATCACAAATGACATCCGCTACATCGGCGTAAACGACCATAAAGTAGACCTGTTTGAAGGTCAGTACGTGGTACCGAACGGCATTTCCTACAACTCCTACGTTATCCTGGACGAAAAGATCGCCGTCATGGACACTGTGGACGCAAACTTCACTCACGAATGGCTGGACAACCTGCAGAACACCCTGGGCGACAGAAAGCCCGATTATCTGGTGGTGCAGCACATGGAACCCGACCATTCCGCCAACATCTTCACCTTCGCCAGAACCTTCCCGGATGCCAAGATCGTTTCCTCCGCCAAGGCTTTTGCCATGATGCAGAACTACTTCGGCACCCAGTTTGAAGACCGCAGAATCGTTGTGGGCGGCGGGGACACCCTGGAACTGGGGAAGCATACCCTGACCTTCGTGACCGCTCCCATGGTGCACTGGCCGGAAGTCATCGTGACCTACGACAGCACCGACAAGGTTCTCTTTTCTGCGGACGGTTTCGGCAAGTTCGGCGCACTGGATGTAAACGAACCCTGGGCAGATGAAGCCAGACGGTATTTCATCGGCATCGTAGGCAAGTACGGCGCACAGGTGCAGGTGCTGCTGAAGAAGGCCGCCACACTGGATATCCAGACCATCTGCCCCCTCCACGGCCCCGTTCTGACGGAAAACCTGGGCTACTACCTGAACCTGTACAACACCTGGTCCAGCTACCAGCCCGAAGAAGACGGCATCGTGATTGCCTTCAGCTCCGTATACGGCAACACCAGAAAGGCCGTGCAGATACTGGAAGAAAAGCTCAAGGCCAACGGCTGCCCCAGAGTGGTGGTATATGACCTT
>JAFQGY010000294.1 GCA_017415325.1 Clostridia bacterium | reverse complement strand
GTCATTCTGCTGCGGGAAATCGACGGCAGCTTCCGGACCCCTGCGGCGGACAATATGGTGTACCAGAACTTCCCGGCCATTGTGTTCGGTTTTCCGCTGATGCTGCTGGCCAATCTGGCCCCCGTACAGCCGGTTCTGACCCTGGGGATCCTGGTGGGATTCTTTGCGGTGATGAATGTGATCCTGTTCCGGGACAGCCTGTTTGCAAAGTGGAAAAAGAAAAAGTAATGACATAGCCGGAAGAAGAGCGGTTTTGTGCAAAGCGGCACGAACCGTTCTTTTTCACACTTTTTTCACATTTTCTTCCCATTTTATCAAAAAAATTGCGGTGCCCTATTGACAATGCCGCAGAGAAGGAGTATAATAAAGCATCATGCCCCACAGAACCTTTTAGAATTCATTCTGTGAAAACTGGAAGGGGAGGGGACTCTGGAGAATCCCGTGCCATACGGGTGCCGAAGGTGCAAGGACTGCAGGCTGTGGTCCGAATCTCTCAGGCGAAAGGACAGAGCGGATATAGTATATATCAACCCGCATATCCTGAACTCCGGAGCTGTCGATTCCATTCGGCGGTTTTTTCATTTCCATCATTATTATTTTCGGAGGTATTATGGAAGCGTTTCACAACATTGTAAAAGCCATCAACGGCTACATGGGCGACTATGTCCTGCTGATCCTGCTGATCGGGACAGGTCTTCTCTTCACCATCCGTACCCGGTTCGTGCAGGTTCGCTGCTTCGGCGAGGGGATGAAGAGAGTATTCGGCAACTTCTCCATGAAGGGCGGCAAGCAGAAGAGCGGTATGAGCTCCTTCCAGGCTCTGGCCACCGCAATCGCCGCACAGGTTGGTACCGGGAACATCGTCGGTGCGTCCGGTGCGATTCTGGTGGGCGGCCCCGGTGCCATCTTCTGGATGTGGATCATCGCCTTCCTGGGCATGGCTACCATCTACGGGGAAGCTGTTCTGGCACAGGAAACCAAATTTGTTGACCCCGACGGCAACGTACAGGGTGGTCCTGTTTACTACATCAAGAAAGCATTCAAGGGCAAGCTGGGTTCCTTCCTGGCCGGTTTCTTTGCCGTAGCCATCATCCTGTCTCTGGGCTGCATGGGTGCTATGGTACAGTCCAACTCCATCGGTTCCACCTTCTCCACCGCTCTGGGTATTCCTTCATGGGTAATCGGTATTGTGATTGCCGCTGTTTCCGCTTTTGTATTCATCGGCGGTGTAAAGAGAATCGCTTCTGTAGCTGAAAAGCTGGTTCCCATCATGGCAATTCTGTATCTGCTGGGCGGGCTGGTTCTGCTGATCTGCCGTATCACAGATGTTCCCGCAGCATTCGGCATGATCTTCAAGTATGCCTTTGCTCCGCAGGCTCTGGCGGGCGGTGCATTCGGTGCCACCATTGCCAAGGCCATCTCCCAGGGGGCCAAGAGAGGTCTGTTCTCCAACGAAGCCGGTATGGGTTCCACGCCTCACGCCCATGCACAGGCCAATGTTGCCAATCCCCATGAACAGGGCGTTGTTGCCATGATCGGTGTGTTCATCGACACCTTTGTGGTTCTGACCATGACTGCTCTGATCGTAATCACCTCTCTGTACACCGATGGCGGTGTGCTGGCAAATGGTCCTGTGGATACAGTCAACAAGACCAATATGGTGCAGATTTCCTTTGCTTCCCTGTTCGGCGACAGCATCGGGAACCTGTTCGTGGCCATCTGTCTGCTGTTCTTTGCTTTCTCCACCATTATCAGCTGGAACCTGTTCGGTAAGATCAACGTGACCTACCTGTTCGGCCGGAAGGGTGAGATTGTATACTCTGTAATCGCCGTTCTCTGCGTATTCGCAGGTACCATTCTGGACAACGATCTGGTATGGGACGTACAGGATACCCTGAACCAGCTGATGGTTATCCCCAACGCACTGGCGCTGATTGCCCTGTCCGGTATGGTTGTAGCCTGCTGCAATAAGTATGGTGTAAAGAAGAGCGCCGATAAGAATATCGAAAAGAAAGACTGAATAAACAAGTGAAGAAAATCCTCCGGCTGCAATATGTCGGGGGATTTTTTTGAGAAGAAATTTAGGGAAAAGGCTTGTTTCCGACGGAGAAAAGAGGTACAATACCCAAAAGAGATTCCGGCATAACCAAGGAGGACACCAAAATGAAATTCACATACGACCACGACCTGCATATCCACTCCCGCATCTCCCCCTGCGGCGGTGACCCCAACCAGACTCCCGAACGGATCCTGCAGTATGCGGTGGACAACGGACTGAAAACCATCTGCATCACCGACCATTACTGGGACGATACCGTATATTCCGCCTACGGAAAGGGCGCGGGGCAGACTACCGCACAGATCAAAAGCGCACTTCCTCTGCCGCAAAAGGACGGAATCCGGTTCCTGTTCGGGGCGGAAACGGAAATGGACAGGGATTTTACCATCGGCGTCGGGAAAGAAATCATCGAAGAACTGGATTTCATCATTGTCCCGCTGAACCATCTGCACATGAGCGGTTTTTCCTGCCGGGGTGACGAAGACGCAGCCGAACGGGCAGAGCTGATTGTCAGGCGGTTTGATGCCCTGCTGCAGGCGGATCTGCCCTTCCATAAGGTAGGTCTGGCCCATTTCACCGACGGACTGATTTACACGGCAGGGAAGAACACCGATGTGCTGAACCGGATCCCGGATGCGGAATACCGCCGTCTGTTCGGCCGTGCTGCAGAGCTGGGCATGGGCATTGAATTGAATATGCCCGCCGCCAAAGCCGATCTCCGTGTGATGAACCGGGTGGACGATGCGGACGAACTGCGGGTGTATCAGATCGCCCGGGAAATGGGATGCAGGTTCTATTTCGGTTCCGATGCCCACACGGTTCCCGGACTGGGCTGGGCAAAACGGAATGCAGAGCGGATCATTGAACTGCTGGAACTGACGGAAGAAGACAAGTTTGTTCTGTAAGAACTTCGCAAAATTCACAAAAATCTCTTGCCACATACCGGATTCTATGGTATAATATCCCTGTCAATAAAAAATACAGCCTGTACCGCAGGAAACAGAAGCGGACAGACTGTTTACAGGAGGATCCAACATGAGCGAAATTCGTGTATTTTCTTTCAATATCTGGACAGACGGGCGTGCGGACGGCGGTGCGTCTTCCGGCAATCCCAGATGCTTTGCCATCCGTCGGGAACTGATCAAAAAGAACCTGCCGAAGTACGATCCCGATATCGTGGGCTTCCAGGAAACCATGCCTGCCCAGCGTCAGTGGCTGATCGATACCTACACCGACTATCAGGTATGCGGCATCGGCAGAGACCG
>JAFQGY010000293.1 GCA_017415325.1 Clostridia bacterium | reverse complement strand
TTCGCCTAATTTTTCAAGCTCCCTCTCTGCCGCCCGCTTCATAGCTTGCAGAGCCTGTTCTTTCGTCGCCTGTACTGCCGGTTTCGCAAACGGTTTTTTCGGCCGCCAGTCCCCAGCACCGGATTCAAACGATCTGGCGATAAGCTGAAACGGAACCCCCTGCGGCCACCGTCTCTGCGGAGGCTGCTGGTATCCGTCAAACCCCAGATGTACATTCCAGTTCAGATCCCTGTCCTGTTTCACCGGTGTGATCCCGAAGGCCGCCACAAGCTGCCCGGTAGCCGCATCGGAAAGGATCCCTTTCAGATTCTGCTTCATCCGATCCGCAATCACTTCCGCCCCGGCTATCAACGCCGCTCTGGCCACCTGCTCCGTATTGGCCGCCGCCCTCTCCAGCATCATGGAGAAAGCATCATCGTCAATAAATTTCGCCCGGGCCACAGGCCACCTCCCAGTGTATCTGATAGTTGATCTGCCGCAGCTCTGCGTCATACCCTATCTGCGTTACGCTCCAGGATACTCCCGCCTCTGTAAGCCCCATACAGATCCTGTCTACCGTTTTGTCAAATTCTTCCGTGGTGTAGTAGTAGATTTCCCCGGTGAGTACCAGATTTTCCGGCGTGTCGTCCGCAGAAACCGCTGTAGGTGCGCCCGTTTCGCCGTATACGGCATATTTGTCCGCCCAGCTTTTATCAGGCGCATAGTGTCCCACTTGCGTCCCTACAATGTCCACCAGTACATCACGTATGATCTGTACCGACATCCTTCTTACCAGTCCTTTCTACGGAGATGTCCAGCACGTCCGCTCCGGCTTCCTCATCCCGGATCATCTGCACCTGCACAATACGGTATCTGTACCCGTCTGACAACACGCAGTAATCCTCTGCGCCGATATCCGCCCATGCCCCCTCACGGAGAATGCGGATCAGCCTGTCCACCCGGTCGTTGTTCTGCCGTGCGGTATAAAAACGTGTCAGCCCTACCGTTCTTTCTCCATACCATCCCCGGTGGAACAGCACGCCATCCCGGCTCACCATGGACCCCGGAACATGCTCCGCCGGATGATAGAATTCCGCAATCCCTGCATCAAGTATCACGGTTGATCCTCCTCTCCGCCATCCACCTGTCCTTCAGATCCTGCCGGAGCCATTCCGGCATACTGTCCTTCTGATCCCGGTTCTGGTACCGCCACACTGCATAGTCTGCCACCAGCACATTATCCGATGCCGTAGGCTGTACATGGATACCATGCTCTTCCCGCAGCTTTTCTATGGTTGCAGATATAAGCGTCTCAAAATAGGGATCAAGCGCCGTATCCAGCCGCCCCAGTCTTGCTTTTACGATTTCAAGTATGGTATCCATGCATTACCTCCTGTGACTAATTATTCGTCATCACCCAGCACAGTTTCTTCCTTGGAAGTTTTGCCAGCATTGAATTCCATGGATGCAGTAGGACGTGTAGTGCCGCCGATGTTGAATGCCGCAAATGCTTCCCCTGCCATCGGTGCGCCATCTGCTCTTTCCACGCCTTTGTACAGCCGCTGATTCTGCAGCCATCTCACCTCATTTGTCGCCGAAATAGTCATATCGCTTCTGGTGATCCATTTGTAATTTCCGCCGTATCCGCCGCCAATCACGCCATCCGGCATGAAATCCAGTTCTTCCACGGTACCGCCGATAATGGGCATCTGTCTGTTTGCGGCAGAAACCACAGCGCCGGCAGAGTTGAAATTCAACATCATTGTCTGCAGAGTTGCCCAGGTGCTGCCCTTCATTGCCCAGAACTTCTTGTCCGGACCGGTTTCATACTTCTTTTCCGCCTTCCCCAGCACCGCAAACATTTCCTGGAACAGCTTGATGCCTTCCAGCCCGGTGGAGGAAACAGCCCCCAGATGTGTGGTGGACAGGTTTGTGAATTCCGGCGCATTTTCGCCCACCCACATGGGATCCCACCATGCCGGCTTTTCTGCGGCGGCAAGTCTGGTCATAATCCCTACCGGCATATGTACACCGGTACCGTACATCATGGACTTGTCTTTCGCTCGGCCGATGGAGCGCCCCAGGCCATTGATGATCATAGACGCCATATTTTCTTCGCTGTCCTCTTCGTCGGAAATATGAATCGGAATGAAACCGGCTACCATGTTCCCGGCAGTCTTCATCTGGTAGATGTTCATTTCCAGTTCCTTGATCCAGTCCTTGGTTTCCGTCCAGACCGCTTCCGGAATCGTGGCCAGAATATTCTGTGCAGATGTCCCCTGGATGGTTTCTGCATCCATGTACTTTTCCAACACGGAATACTGGCCGGATACTTCAGTGATCAGCGGCAGCATCACCTGCGGAATGGTCAGTTCCGCTCCGTTCACGCTTCTGTTCTGCAGCCCTCTCACATTCGTCAGGAAGTTCTTCACGTCTTCCCGCTTCACAAGTTCAACGATTCTTTCACGCTTGTCTATGCCTACATATACCCCTCTTTCGTTCTGATT
>JAFQGY010000292.1 GCA_017415325.1 Clostridia bacterium | reverse complement strand
TTTTGAAAAAAGCTCCGCAAAAACTTTTAAAATGGTTTTATCTGGATATAGTGACTGCAATTCCATGTGCCACTATATATAGGAATTGCAAAACATCAGAAATAGTGGAGCGAGTTCGCAGGGACCTCTACCCTGCTCACCACAGAGCGTTTTCAAGTGCTGGATTTCGTTTTTTCTGAGTTTTGCAATCGGCTAGTATTTGCTCAATACGAATGATAAACCGGTGCGATGTCACACCCGGTCTGGAAAGTATTTTTATTATATCATACTGCAAATTCTCTGTCAACAAACTACAGGAAGATTCAACGATTTTCACTAAACAGCTTTCCATGCAAACACCGTTCCCACGGGCAGCGGTATTTTATATCTGCAGCATCATACGCTGTGCTTTCTCTTTCTGATATACAGCATCACAGAACCGGCACAGACAGCCCACAGGACAAAATGGAGCGCAAAATCGTCTGTCTCCGGGGCATACTCCACCTGTTCCACCACCTGCGCCATAACATCCACAATCCCTTCTTCCAGCAGTACGGCACTGTCCCCCAGTCCTTCCGCTTCGGCAATTTGATACAGTGCCTGTTCCAGTTCCGCTGACTGCCCGTTTGTACTGGCTACCCGCACCAGACAGTCCGTGATGTCCACCGAAACCGCCACAATCCCCCACCGGGGATCCGGCATCAGCTGTTCCGTGACGGCATCCTTCAGCCGCATCAGCTGATTGCAGCTGTAGTCACACGGGAAGAACGAATAGGGTACAGTTACCCCTGCCAGCACCTGTTCATACCGGGCCCTTTCCTCTGCATCTCTGGTGGTCAGCCCGATGTACAGGGTACCGTCTTCCGCCCAGCATCCGGCGTATGTGTCGGGATATGCATTTCCGTCTCCGGCAAGGGTGGGCAGGGCGGCGGAAAGTAGCCGGAAAGCCCCCATCACCGTAGTCGGACTTCCCACATCCGGCGGTACCACTTCCGGCAGGGTGGCCATCCCTCTGTGTATGCCGATGAAAAACAGTCCTTCCGGTACTTCGGCAAGGGCCATGGCGTTCTGCAGTTCTGCGGCATCTCCCACAAATTCCAGAGCCACGCAGTTGTGCTTCTTCTGTATCGTCCAGCCGCAGATGATTGTGGTATATTCCCCCATCCGCTCGATGTACTCCCGCCCCAGCAGTTCCAGATCGTTCATGGAATACCGGGCGGCATGGTACACCACATCCCCGGCCATATCCCCGAACAGGAGCTGATACCTCTCCAGCATTTCCGCATCGGGATCCACCAGTGCCAGATGCAGTTTCCCGTCCTCCGTCCAGTGCCCCGCATATTCCTCCGGATACACGGGATTTCCCAGCACATCCTCTTCCCATTCCATATACAGCAGAACACTGGCACCGTCGCCGTCGGTCAGCGGGATTCTTTCCGCCGAGACAGGCAGTACACAGAGCAGCAGCACACAGAACCACAGAATCCATTTTTTCATGCAAAGTCACCTCCGTTTTCCCTTTAGACGTTTGCATACACCCAAAAGTTCCCGAATCTGTCCGAAAATTCCGCAGATTTCTGTTTTGTATCCCGTATCTCTTACTTCTTACTTCTGACTTCTTATCTCTTATTTCTCCCCGTCGATCACATCAAAGATTTCCCGGAGCGCCTCCTCCTTCGTGGCAAAGGGGGCGGAGTATTTGTTCCGGAAGGCGGTTTTCCAGTATCCCTTTTTGAACTTGTCTTCCAGCAGGGTGATGATCTCGCCTTTGTACTTCACATACTCATGCCCGTTGCGGCTCCGTTTCCGGGGGAGGGACAGGAAGGTTTCCAGCCGGCTCTGGCGGTTCTTGAAATCGGCTTCCCGCTGTTTTGCCCGTTCTACGTCTCCTTCCATCCGACCGGCACAGATGCATCCGGCGCCGATGGTGCGGTGGTAGTCCGGGTGACGCATGATGTGGACATACCGGATGATCTGGTGTCCGCACATCCGGCAGATGCCCACCGGTTCGCCAAGGTCAATGATGCCGGTGCATTCCCAGCCTTCATGAGGCACGTCGTCCCGTTTCCACAGGTTTTCTTCCATTCCCTCGGAAACACCCTCCGGTTCCTTTGCCCATTCCGCATTCCGGTACCGGACAGGCATTTCGCCTTTCGGCTTGTCCGGTTCGGTGCACTCCGGTGCGGGGATAGCTTCAATGGGAAGAATCTCCGGCACAGGCGGTGTCTGCATGAAAGGAACGGCAGGCGGATCCGGTATGGGCGGCGGCGGTTCTGTCATGCTCTGCGGTATCTCCGGCACTGGAGGCATATCCGGCACCGGGGGAATTTCCCAGTCCGGCACAGTGGGCACCGGCAGAATTTCCGGGAACATATCCGTGGACAATGCACCTTCCGTATCCGGCCAGTCCGATGTCTCCGCGGGTTCCGCCGTTTCCTCCATGGCAGAGGGATTTTCCGCATCGGATGTCTGTTCATCTGCAGGCGGTGCTGCCGGTTCCGGTGCAGTGAATACCGGTTCTGCCGACTGTGCCGCTGCCATTGCCGCATCCCGCAGAGCCGCCATGGCCTCTCCCGCCGCAAAGTCGTAGTCCATGCTCACCGGACGCCGGCTGCCGGATGCAAACAGGATATAGTACACCCGCTTGCCGGTATCCACTTCCACCACGGTTCCCCTGCCGAAGACCGGATGATTCACTACCGATCCCACAGTCAGTCCCCCTGCAGCACCGGGTGATACCGTATCTTCCGAAGTTTCCGCCAGCTCTTTGGGAATCACGCCGATGCGGACATAGTTCTGCTCGCCTATATCATAAAGAAACCGGGACGGGCGCTTGGCACGGTGGCTGCTGTCGGCGGTGGTGCCCTCGGATTCTGTCAGATACAGCCGCTGCATGGCCCGGGTGATGGCCACAAAGCACAGCCGCCTCTCTTCCTCTAGACCGGCTTCCTTCCGTTCTTCCAGCGTTCTGCCGGAGGGGAAGATGCCCTCGGTCATGCCGGTCACAAAGCACACGGGGAATTCCAGCCCCTTGGAAGCGTGGATGGTCATGAGCTTCACTCTGTCCGCTTCTTCCTCCTCTTCCCGGTCGCTTTCCAGGGTCACCTGCTGCAGGAACAGATCCAGGGTATACTCCTCCCCGTATTCCTGCTCCTTCTGCCATGCGGTGCGCTTGAACTCCGCCAGATTGTCCAGCCGTTCCATGGATCCGTTCTGCCGGATGTAGTCTTCGTACCCGGATCCCGTCAGCACATCTCCGATCACTTCGGAGGCCGGCCGGGTCAGGGCGTCACGGCGCAGTCCGTCCACCAGGGCAACAAAGGCCGCAGCCCCGGAACGGGCAAACACCGGGGAGGTCTGGTACCGCCTCAGGGCTTCCATGAGACTGCACCGGTCGTCAAGGGCCATGGAGCGCAGTGCCGCCATTTTTGCCTTGCCGAAAGAGCGCTTGGGGGTATTGATAACCCGCTCGAAGGCTTCGTCATCGTCGGTCAGCAGCAGCTTCAGATAGGCCAGCGCATCCCGGATCTCCATCCGTTCATAGAACCGCACACTGCCGTACAGCTCATAAGGAATCCCGGCGTTCATCAGGGCCTGTTCTGCAAACCGGGAGAGAAAACCGGAACGGTACAGGATGGCCATCTGCTTATACGGAATCCCTTCCCCGTTCAGCCGGCGGATCTCCTCGGTGATGTACCGTCCTTCCTCCGTTTCAGATTTTGCGTGGAGATGGATTACGTCCATGCCTTTTGTCCCAGCGGTAAACAGGTCTTTGGGAATCCGGTTTTTGTTTTTGGCGATCAGGGTGTTGGCGCAGTCCAGTATATGCCCCACAGAGCGGTAGTTCTGGTTCAGCAGAATGGTCTGCGTACCGGGGAAGGTCTTGTCGAAATCCACCAGAATGGACATGTCCGCCCCCCGCCACTCGTAGATGTTCTGGTCGGGATCCCCCACCACAAACAGATTCCGGTGGGTTTCCGACAGCATGGTCAGAAGCCGCAGTTCTCTCTGGGAGGAATCCTGAAACTCGTCCACCTGGATATAGTAGAGCCTGTCCGCCCACTTCTGCCGCACCTCCGGGAATTTTTTGAAAATGGTAAAGGCAAAGGCCACCAGATCGTCAAAATCCAGACCGAAGATTTTCTTCTGTTTCGACAGATACCGCCGGATGATCTCCACTTCCAGCGGCTCCGGGGGCTTTGCGGGGTCGATGGGGGGCACATGGATGCTGTCCGTCTCCCCGGCAATCAGTTTTTCCACATACTCCTCATCAGACTTGAGCCGGTGCACCAGATCCAGAATCTTCTCGAAGGTGGCCCTGTCCATTTTCAGATCCATTTCCCCGTAGATCTCCGCCAGCAGCCGTTTCTGGTCACTTTCATCCAGAATCACAAAGGACTGGGGATAGAACAGCCGGAAAATATCCTCTCTCAGCACCCGGACGCAGAAACCGTGGTAGGTGGTGATGAGCGAATTGTCGTATCCGTCCCCGATCAGCGAACGGACCCGGCGCTTCATTTCCCCGGCGGCCTTGTTCGTGAAGGTGACGCAAAGCACATTGGAGGGATGGATCCCTGCGGCTTTCACCAGATAGGCATACCGGTGGGTGAGGGTCTTTGTTTTCCCGGAGCCTGCCCCTGCAATGATGCGCACGTACCCCTCTGTGGCGGTAACGGCAGACAGCTGCGCGGGATTCAGGGAAGTGAAAAGATCGGTCATGTGGCATGCCTCCGTGAAGATGTTGTGTATGGGTATAGTATAGCATAAAACAGGGGAGAGTGCAAACAAAATTTCGGATAAACCGGGAGAAATTTCTCTTGACAAAAGTTATCGTATATGATAACATATATACAGATCCTGCATAGAATAGGATAGGAGAACCATCATGGAGTGGCAGGTTGAGTATTATCAGAAAGAGAACGGTAAAATCCCGGTACTGGAATATCTGCTGACCCTGCAGCCCAAACTGCGCGCAAAGGTATTTTCGGAAATTGAACTTCTGGAAAAACACGGTGCAAAGCTGCGGGAACCATACACCAAAGCCATCAAGGGCGATGCATACAAAGGCTTATTTGAGCTTCAGGTAAAGTTGTCTTCCGACATCAGCAGAATTTTTTATTTCACATACCGTAACAACACATTTGTACTGCTTCACGGTTTTACCAAAAAAACTGAAAAAACACCGCAGGCAGAACTCGACAGAGCTGTCCGGTACAAAGAAGATTACGAAAGAAGGTGCGGAAATGCGTAAACCCGGCGTACAGTTTTCCGATGTAAAAGAACTCCTGATGAAAGATGAAGAATTCAGGGAAGAATATGAAAATCTGAAACCACGCTACGAAATCATCTCCCAGATTATTGCAGAAAGAGCCAGACAGCAGATCACCCAGGAAGAACTGGCTCTGCGTGCAGGCACACAAAAATCCAATATTTCCCGTCTGGAAAGCGGCACATACAATCCCTCTCTGGATTTTCTGATGAAAGTAGCCCGCTCTCTGGGGAAAGAAATCAAGATTACCCTGCAGTGACAAAACAGAAAACAGAATAAAACAGTCCTCTGTCACCCATCAAAAATGCGTATGGGTTCAGAGGACTGCTGCTTTTCTCTGACTTCTTCTGCTGCCACCTTATGTGACTCTTCCTATTTTCCCTGAAAATTCGACTTCTCCAGAAAATCGGGCGTATAGGTTTTCACCGCCGATTCCTTCTCCTGCATGTACCCGTCAAAGCCCAGCCGCACCGCTTCGTCCAGTACCGACTGATACTCAAACGCCGTCACCCGCCGCAGCAGGGATTTCGGCACATCCGCGCATCCGCCGCCGGACAGGTATTCCTTCAGGAAGTCGGGAGTATACTGCCGCATCAGGGACAGACGCACATCCGCCGGGTTCACTGTTTCCGCCGCCTTCTGCAGTACCGCCATGGAATCCTTCCGGGATCCGGGCAGACACAGGTGCCGCAGGATCACGCCCCGCCGGAGCATACCGTCTGCATCGAACTGTACTGCCCCGGTCTGCCGCACCATTTCTGCCAGTGCTTCCGCCGCTATGACCGGGTAGTCCGGTGCATGGGAAAGCTGTCCGGCAAGGGTGCTGTCGGCATACTTGAAGTCCGTCAGGTACACGTCCACCAGTCCGGCAAGGGATTTCAGCACCGGCACCGATTCATACCCGCCTGTATTCCAGACCACCGGCAGGGTCAGTCCGTCTGCTTTGGCCATGGTCAGGGCACGGGCAATCTGCGCCGCATAATGGGTGGGGGTCACCAGATTGATGTTGTATGCCCCTTTTTCCTGCAGATCCAGAAAGGTTTTGGCCAGTTCTTCTGCAGTCATGGTTTTTCCCACGGTGCTGTCCCGGCCGCTGATGTCCCGGTTCTGGCAGTACAGACAGCCCAGAGAACAGTGGGCAAAGAACACCGCGCCGCTACCCCGGAGATCCGATTCGCCTCCGTATCCGCTGATACAGGGTTCCTCCCACCGGTGCAGCATCACTTTGGAAACCTGCACATCCGCTCCGCCGCCGCAAAAGCCGGTCTCCCCGAGCATACGGTTCACACCGCAGTTTCTCGGACAGAGCCGGCATCGGGTCAGAGACAGAGCGGGCTGTTCCGACAACTGTTCATTCATTTGTTTTCGTCCTTACCCGGCTTGCTGTATGCGGTGAGCATGTCGTTCTTCAGATCCCACAGCTTCTGGGACAGGTCCACATAGTAGTTGTGGGGATTTTCAAACCGGAGCACTTCGTCCCACATGGAGTCGATTTCGGTCTTGCAGTAGTTCCGGATCACGGACAGCGGGGGCAGGTCGTATACCAGCTTGCCGTCCCGGAATACAGGCACCATCAGCTCTCTTGCGGTATAGTTTTCCATGACCCGGCGCTTCCAGGTGTGGATGGGGTCGAAGATTTCCAGAGGTTCATTCACATCCACGGTTTCGTCATGGATGCAGATATAGTCCGCTTCCGCCTTGCCGGTTTCCGCATCATACAGGCGGTAGATCTTCTTGAAATGGGGGTTGGTGATCTTGGCGGTGTTTTCGCTGACCTTGATCTTGGGGGTGATATTGCCGTCCCGGTCTTCCTTGGCCACCAGCTTGTACACGCAGCCGAACACGGCGTCGGATTTGGCGGTGATGAGCCGTTCCCCTACGCCGAATGCATCGATGCAGGCCCCCTGCCGCAGCACTTCCGTGATGATGTATTCGTCCAGGGAGTTGGAAACGGTGATCTTACAGTCGGTCAACCCCGCTTCGTCCAGGAACTTTCTGGCTTTTCTGGTGAGATAGGCAATGTCCCCGGAGTCGATCCGGATGGCGCAGGCCTTCTTCCCCATGGGCCACAGGACGTTCTTGACGGCTCTTATGGCATTGGGAATCCCGGAGCCGAAAACGCTGTATGTATCCACCAGCAGTGTGGGGTTGTCGGGATACAGTCTGCAGTAGGTTTCAAAGGCTTCGTATTCGGTATCAAACATCTGCACCCAGGCATGGGCCATGGTTCCGCCCGCCGGTACGCCGAAGAGCTTTTCGGACAGAGTGCAGGCAGTCCCGGCACATCCGCCAATATACGCCGCTCTGGCACCGTATACGGCAGCATCTTCCCCATGGGCTCTGCGGGAACCGAATTCGGAGATGGGTCTTCCCCCGGCCACGCGCACCATCCGGGATGCCTTGGTGGCGATCAGGGACTGGTGGTTCAGGGACAGCAGCACATAGGTTTCAATCAGCTGTGCTTCAATGGCAGGAGCACGGACGGTGAGAATGGGTTCCCCCGGGAAGATGACCGTTCCTTCCGGCACAGCCCATACGTCGCCGGTAAAGCGGAATGCGGCCAGATAGTCCAGAAATGCTTCGTCAAAGATTCTCTTGCTCCGCAGAAACGCAATATCGGCAGGCGAAAAGTGCAGATCTTCGATATACCGCACAATCTGTTCCAGCCCCGCCGCCACAGCATACCCGCCGCCGTCCGGCACTTTCCGGTAGAACACATCAAAATAGGCAATATCATCCTTGATGGAGGAATTGAAATACCCTCTGCCCATGGTGAGCTCATAAAAATCACAGAGCAGGGAAAGGGTGTATTCGTTGTTTTTCATGTCTGTTTTCTCCTTGCAAATGCAGAATCTCTGCAGGATACCGTATCCGTGGAGATACTCCGTATTTCTTACTTCTTACCTCTTACGTGAATGATGATTCACTCAGTTGTGCAAAAAAACGAAGACATTGTAGGGCGGGATGCCCACATCCCGCCGACGTACATCATGCAAATGGCGTATTTCTGTACGTAAGTCATACAATTTTGTTCTCAATAACGTTCGTTTTTTCACAGGAAGTGGTTGAATACCAAATCATTCGGCGGCGGGATGTAGGCATCCCGCCCTACCGTTTGTGCAGCCGATAGAGGTGGAGTTAATCATCTTTTACTTACTTCTTACTTCATCCAACATTGTGTCTGTACCGGGTTTCCCATGCTTCCGCCACCAGTGCATCCACATCCACCAGCGCTTCCTGTTCCTCTACCTTGGCCAGTTCCGGCTGGGTTCTGGGGTGACGGGGGGTGAATACGGTGCAGCAGTCTTCGTAGGGCAGGATGGAGGTTTCAAAGGTACCGATCTTTCTGGAAATCCGGATGATTTCTTCCTTGTCCATACCGATGCAGGGCCGGAAAATGGGCAGCTCGGACGCCGCTTCGGTGACACACATGGCTTTCAGGGTCTGGCTGGCTACCTGACCGAGAGACTCGCCTGTGACCAGCACTTCGCATCCGTTTTCCTTTGCACACATATTCGCCAGCCGCATCATGAACCGGCGCAGCAGCAGGGTGAAGTAGTCTTCCTCGCAGGTGTCCCGGAGTACTTCCTGAATATGGGTCAGGCTGATGACATGGATCCGGATCCGGCCGCCGTATTCTGCAATTTCTTCCGCCAGGGTGAACACCTTGTCCCGGGCCGCTTCGCTGGTGTAGGGGAAGGATTCAAAGTGCAGTGCGTCAATGGTCATGCCCCGCTTCATCATCATCCAGCCCGCCACAGGGGAGTCGATCCCGCCGGACAGCAGCAGCAGACCTCTCCCGGCCGAACCAACGGGCATCCCGCCGGCCCCGGCATCCTGTCCCGCATGGATATACGCCGCCTGGTCCCGCACCTCGATCCGCACGGTCACGTCAGGGTTTTTCAGATCCACCTTCAGCCGGGGCATCACGGACAGAATGGCACCGCCCACTTCCGCCGCCAGCTCGGGAGAACCCAGAGGGAACCGCTTGTCACTGCGCTTGGCTTCGCACCGGAAGGTGGTGATCCCCTCCAGTTTTTCCGGCAAATAGGCTTTGGCGGTTTCCAGAATGGCGTCCAGGGTCTTTTCGCAGGCCACGGCACGGCACAGACCCACAAACCCGAAGATCTTGCCGCAGCGGGCATACATTTCTTCAAAATTCATTTCGGCTTCTTCATCTGCCGGTTCGATATACACAGTGCTCTGCATATACCGGATGTCGTATTTCCCCAGATCCGCAGCCCGGCGCCGCAGTTCCTTCATCAGCAGGGATTCAAACTGGTTCCGGTTGTTCCCTTTGAGCACGATTTCGCCGTATTTGCACAGGATGACTTCCTTCATGGGAGTTCCTCACTTTTCTTGTTTACAATTTAATATAGGTTATCTTACAGTATATCACATTTTCCGCCGGTTGTACAGGTACATTGGGGAGAAAATTCGGAGATGGTGTCAGATTTTTTGAGAAAAAAGAACAGGCGAACCTGCTCTCTTCCCTGTCATTTCTTTACTGCATCCCGGTACAACGCTTCCATCTGCCGGGTCATGACGGCGGCGGTGAACTTCTTTTCATAGGATTCTCTTGCCCCCGCACACAGCTTTGCATACAGTTCCGGATCACAGACAATCATGGTGATTTTCTCCGCCAGTGCATCCGGGTCTCTCTGGGGTACCAGATATCCGTTCCAGCCGTCTGTCACCATGTAAGGATTGCCCCCGAAATCCGATGCCACGGCGGGAATGCCCAGGGAATATCCCTCGGACAGGGCCAGGCAGGAGGTTTCCGTACCGATGGAACAGTTGATGCTCAGATCCATCAGACTGTAATAGGGCGCCACATCGTACACGAATCCCGTGAACCGGACAATGTCGGAGATGCCCAGGCGTTCCGCTTCGGCTTTCAGCGTTTCCTCCATGGATCCCCCGCCGATTACCAGATACCGCAGGTGCGGATGGGAAGTTTTCAGCTTTGCGGCGGCCTGCAGGAGATAGGTATGCCCCTTGTAGTCCTCCAACCGGGCGGAGATGCCGCAGACAAAGTGTTCCTCACGGATGTCCAGTGACTGACGGAGAGACTGTTTTTCTTCCGCCGACGCCTGCCGCATGGGTTCCACGCCGTTGATGATGACGGTGATTTTTTTCGGATCCACCCCGGTGACGGTCAGATCGTCCATGGCGGCCTGGGCCACGGCAACGATGTGGGTGGAAAGGGTATTGTTCACCAGACCGTTTATCTGTTTGCCCGGGAAGGTGGTGAGCTTTTTCGGCTGGGGGAAGGCGCAGTGACGGGTATAAAAACGCCCCTGTACGCCGCAGAGCCATGCCGCCAGCTTGCCGGAGAAGGAGGAGTGGCAGTGGACGATGTCGGGACGGTATTCCCGGATAATGGCTTTCAGTTCTCCCACGGCGGCCATATCAAAGCTTTTGTCCCGGCCGTTTTCGATCTGCCGCACCGGATACCCTTCGGCTTCCACCAGCGGAATCAGCTCCGCCCCTTCCGGCAGAACCACCAGCATATCAAAGACGGATTTGTCGAAATTGTGGAGGTAGTTTATCAGCAGACGGCCTGCCCCTCCGATATTGGAGTCGGTTAAAATTTGCAGTACACGGATCATAGTTTCCCCTCAATCAAAGTAAGAAGTAAGAAATAAGATGTAAGAAGCAGGATATGCAGCCCATACAGCATTCTGTATTTCTGATTTCTTATATCTTACTTCTTATTTTTCCAAGGATTCCGGTGATGGTTTCACACCGTACGAGCAGGGTCAGCAGGACATACACAGCAATTCCGGCAGCGGCACCCAGAATGATTTTCATGAAATCAGAGGACACTGTCCCGGCGGCGAACCATACGGCAGGGGCCATGGCCAGGGCGCAGAGGACAATCTTTGTCAGTTCTGCCCAGTCCCCCTTCCGCAGTCGCATCATGCCGCGGCGGTGGGCACGGACAGCGTTGATAGTCATGTTCAGCAGGGTTGCTCCCCCGGACAGCAGGGCAATCAGACCCACGCTCAGTCTGTCGGGGGCCGCACCGGACAGGATCAGCAATGCCCCCACATTGACAGTCATGGCGAGCAGGGCACTGACCATGGGAATTTTTGTTTTTTCTGCTGCGAAAAAGCCTTTGACGAGCACCTCATTCACTGCCAGAAACACCATGGACAGGGCAAAGGCAGACAATGCTTCGGCGGTCAGGGCAGTGTCGTCCGGGGTGAACACGTCACTCTCGAACAGCAGGGCGATGAAAGGTTCCGCCAGCAGGAAGATCCCCACGGTGATGGGCGCAATGATGAACACCAGTGTCCGGACGGAAATGCGCATAAGCCGGTCGGTTTCATCGGTTTCCCCTTCGGCGGCGGCACGGGAGAAATACGGAAACAGCAGATTGGTGGCCACAAAGGAGAACAGCCCCACCAGAATGGTGTACAGACGGTTGGCATATCCCAGAGCCGTGATGCCCCGTCCGTTTTC
This sequence comes from Clostridia bacterium, assembly GCA_017415325.1. Lineage (GTDB taxonomy): Bacteria > Bacillota > Clostridia > Oscillospirales > CAG-272 > UMGS1696. Next base: position 28,065 of record JAFQGY010000292.1, on the reverse strand, counting down.
GATGCCGGATGCCAGCCGGGTGTTGATGAGGGTACAGACCGGAGTGGTCCAGGTGGACAGCAGAATGGGCAGGGCATTCCCCATGGCACGGCGGATGGACGGGGACCACAGCGGCGTCCGGAACCGGTGGGAATATCCCAGTCGTTTCAGGGCGGGAACCTGCACCATGGCCTGCGCCGCCCAGCCCAACAGCATCGCCACCGCCAGTCCCGCAATGCCGCAGAACCGGTTCAGGGTCAGCAGATACCCCACCATGATCCCGTTGGAAAGCAGGGAAATCACGGCGGGGATGTTGTATTCCCCATTTGACTGCAGGTATCCCACAAAGGAGAAGGCAAGGCCGGTGAAAATCACCATGGGAAAGAGGATCCGGGTCAGGCGTACGGCAAGGGCATGGGTGGGACTGTCCAGTTCCGGCGCCATGAATTCCACAAGCGGAGCGGCAAACAGGATTCCCAGCACGGCAATGACAGTGGTGATCACCAGAATCAGGTTCACATACGCCCGGGCAAAATCCAGCGCCTCCTGCCGGCCCTTTTTCACAAGCAGGCTGTTGTACACCGGAATGAAGGCAGTGGTCACCACCCCGCCGATCACCAGATCAAACACCGTCACCGGCAGGCGGGAAGCGGTTTCATAGGCGATGGCATCCATGGAGGAACCGCCGTAGGTTCTGCCCACCAGTATATCCCGCACCAGCCCCAGCACTTTGGCCGCCAGAATGATGACGCCCATCAGCACGGCTGTCCCGGCGAAGGAAGATTTTTGTTTGTTGTCAGTCGTCATAAATTAAAATAAGAGGTAAAAGATAAGAGGTATATGGAAAGTCCGTCCCCTTACTTCATGGTAGTATTACAATATATTTCCGCAGAAGAACGATAGATTGCTTACTTCTTACATCGTACTTCTTGCTTTCTCCCACAGCCGGTTGATTTCCGCTGTATAATGCGCTCTGTCTTCCAGCCATGCCATGCCGTGTTCGGCGTCCGGCACGCTGATGAAGGTACTGTTTGCGGGATCACAGTGGGAGTGGTTTTCCACGCTCATCCAGTGGGGAACGAAGGTATCTCCCTGCCCGTGGGCGATCAGGATGGGGCGTCTGTTTTTTTCCAGTGCCAGGGCAGTATCCCCTGTGCGGTACCGGTTTCTGTCCGATTTTCCCGGCAGAGTGAACCATACCCCCGCCAGAATCCGGATCCACAGTACGGCGGCGTAATAGATGGGAAAGGGCGGCAGATGAAACCACTGCTTCAGCACCTTCTTGCAGATGGCGGCAGGGGAAGTGTATCCGCAGTCGGCGATGATCCCCCGCACAGTATCCGGCAGGTCTTCCCCGGCGGCCAGCATCACCGTCGCACCGCCCATGGAGACCCCGTCCAGCAGCACCGGCACCCCCGGAAACCGCTTTTCCAGATACCGGCACCAGTCCACGGTGTCATACCGTTCCAGTATGCCGAAGGTTATGTATGTCCCTTCACTGCCCCCCAGCGCCCGGTTGTCAATCTGGAACAGGCCGTACCCGTCGTTGTGCATATCCATCACGCACCCCGGAAAGTCGCAGAGAGGATGGGAGCGGTACCCGTGCACCTGCAGATAGATGCCCTTGGGGTTGTCTTTGTATTCCCCTTCGGCGGGGATATAGTGTCCCTGCAGCTTCAGTCCGTCCCGGGAGGTGATGTACACCGGCGGTTCGGCATGGGTCAGCAGGAATTCCCGTCCGGCAAGGGTTTCGGGGCGGTCTTCTTCCCGGATATGCTTATAGACCGGCGGCAGTGCTTCCGGATGGGTCCAGTAGTCCGGGACATTTTTCTGCCGTCTGCAGGCGAACCGGGCCATATACCACCCGGCCGCCATGGTCACAAGAAACAGAACCAGCAGGAGAACAAGAAACAGTTTCATAATCGGTACCCTTTGGAAAAGTAAGAAATAAGAGGTAAGAGGTCAGAAATATCACGGTATGATTTGCCATTACAGCATGGCGATAAATTCTTCTTCCGTCAGCACCTTGATACCCAGCGATTCCGCTTTGGCGAGCTTGGATCCGGCGGCTTCTCCGGCGACCACGTAACTGGTTTTGGAGGATACGCTGCCGGTGGCTTTTCCGCCTCTCTGCTTGATCTTTGCGGTGGCCTCGTCCCGGGTCATGGTGGACAGGGTTCCTGTCAGCACGAAGGTCAGTCCGGTGAAATCGGCGGCGGCTTCCGTTGTTTCCGGGCCGGATCCGGTATCCTCCTGGGCAGATGCGGACTTTCCGGCAGTCTGTACACCGGCGGCGGTCAGCTTATCCACGATGGCACGGGTTTCCGGCAGGGCAAAGTGACGCACCACCATATCCGCCGTAATCCCGCCGATGTCGTCCACCTGACAGAGATCCTCTGCGGTCACCGCAAACAGGGCCTCCACGGAACCGAACCGGCCGATGATGGCTTCTGCGGCGGCTTCCCCCACGTGACGGATCCCCAGTGCATACAATAACCGTTCCCCGCCCGCCGTTTTGGAAGTTTCCAGTGCGGCCAGAAGATTGGCGGCGGATTTTTCTCCCATCCGGGGCAGGGCGGCGATATCCTCCTTCCGCAGGGCATACAGATCCCCCACATCCCCCGCCAGCCGGTTGTCGATGAACAGCTTTACCAGTGCCGGCCCCAGACCGTCGATATTCATGGCGCCCCGGCTGGCAAAATGGGTGATCCGCCGTTCCAGCTGGGCAGGGCATCCCGGATTCACACAGCGGAGTGTACCGGTTGCCGTATCCGTGACAGTATCGCTTTCCTGTACAGCATCCTCCTCTTCTCCGGCATCGTCCCAGATCAGCGTTTCCCCGCAGGAGGGGCACTTTTCCGGGAAAGCGAAGACCGTCTCCGATCCATCCCGCTTTTCGGGCACGGAACCCACAATTTCCGGGATGATGTCCCCCGCCTTCTGCACCTTTACCCAGTCCCCCAGCCGGACGTCCCGTTCTCTGATAATGTCGATATTGTGCAGGGTCGCCCGGGATACGGTGGTTCCGGCCAGCTTCACCGGTTCCAGAATGGCGGTAGGGGTCAGCACGCCCGTCCGGCCCACCTGTACTTCGATATCCAGCAGCCGGGTGATTTTCTGTTCCGGCGGGTATTTGTAGGCGGCGGCCCATTTCGGCGTGGACGGCCCTTCCCCCAGAATGGTACGCTGGGACAGGCTGTCGATTTTCACCACGGCACCGTCAATGTCGTAGGGCAGGTTTTCCCGCATCCGGCCGATTTCCGTCACGGCTTCCACCACGGCTTCGATGTCGGCGGTGACGGTCTGGATCCGGATGGTTTTCAGTCCCAGCTCCGCCATGCGGTCGATGGTTTCCCTGTGAGAGGCGGGGGTATGCCCGTCCGTCCACAGATCGCCCGTCTGGTAGTTGAACACGAAAATGGACAGCCCCGCTTCCTTTGTGCCGGCGGAGTCCAGTCTGCGCAGATTGCCGGCAGCGGCGTTTCTGGGGTTGGCCCACAGTTTTTCTCCGGCGGCCTCCCGCTTTTCGTTCAGGGCGGCAAAGCTCTCATGGGGCATATACACTTCCCCGCGGACAGCAAGGTTCACGGGAGCGGTCAGCGTATGGGGAATATCGTCAATCACGGCGATGTTTTCGGTGACGTTTTCGCCGATGGTGCCGTTGCCCCGGGTTGCGCCCAGAACCAACGCTCCGTTTTCATAGGTCAGGCACACGGAAAGCCCGTCGATTTTCGGTTCCACGGTAAAGAGGATCTCCTCCGCCGGTGCGCCGTCTTCCAGCAGGGCATCTCTGGTTCTGGTCAGAAACGCCCGCAGTTCGTCGGCGTCAAACACGTCTGTCAGACTCCCCATTTTCACCGGATGGGTTACCTTGGCGAACTTTTCACTGGCTTTTCCCCCGACCCGTTTCGTAGGAGAATCCTGCACAGCCAGCTCCGGCCAGGCGTCTTCCAGTTCGGTCAGTTCCCGGAACAGGGCGTCGTATTCGTAGTCGGAAATCTCCGGCGCATCATTTTCATAGTACAGTCTGGCGTGACGGGCAATGGTTTTCCGCAGGGTTTCAATCCGGGTACGGGCTTGTTCTATGGTCATGGTGTGGGCTCCTGCACATTTCTTCATTATATCAATGCTATAAGTATAGCCTAAATGGAGGGCAAAGTCTATACTTTTCCGGTAAATTTTATTCCGTAAATTTTAATCTTTCGATTCTCCATCCTGCCTTGACGGGCGGGAGCGGATACGGTATAATAAAGATAATCATACATTACAGAAAGCAGGATTGCCATGCGGGAACAGCTCAGACGGGAAATCGTCAAACGGACAGGAGAATACGTACAGTCGGCGGCAGCTGCGGCGGCATATGAGGAAGAATCCCAAAAAATCACTGCCTCCTACGATGCGCTGGTTGCCGATGGAAAGAGCGAGCTGGAAGCCTACCGGGCCATGCTGGACGACATCGAAGCCATGAAGCTCATCCTGGCCGCCATTCCCTCCACGGAAGAGGAGCAGGCACGGGCAGAGGCAAAGGCTGCGGACAAAAAGAAAAAGAAAGCCTTCCGGAAAATGGCCGGCTCCATGCAGGGGGTTCTGTGGCTGCTGACGGTGATCTGGTATTTCCTGTACAGTTTTGCCACCGGGAACTGGCATCTGTCCTGGCTGCTGTTCCTGGGTTCTTCCGCCGGCTCTGTTCTGATCGATATTCTGGTAAAGCATAATGAAGGCATTCCGCTGAAAAAATGCGGCGGCTGGCACGGGGTATTCTGGATTGCCCTTGTGATGTTCTACTTCTGGTTCGGCTTCACCTTCGGCGGCTGGGCACTGACATGGCTGTTTTTCCCGGCAGGTGCTGCGGTGGAAGTATTCTGGAAAATGCTGCGGGACAAATGAGGTTTATTTACTCTCTTATATCAGGAGGTTTTTGCATATGACACAGAGCAAACTGTTTCCGAGAACGACCGTAGGCGGTGTGGATCTGCCGAGAATGCTGATGGGAACCAACTGGCTGCTGGGGTGGAGCCATACCAGTGCGGCGGCGGACAGGGCCATCAAGGAAAAATACGCCAGACCGGAGGACTTCTATCCGGTGTTTGAAGCATACCTGCAGTACGGCATCGACGCCATCATGGCACCGGCCAGCACCAACCCCATTATGGTGGACGCCATCCGGTATGCGGAAGACAGATCCGGAAAGAAGATCACCATCATCGACACCCCTGCCATGAACGTGGATGACTCTCCCGAAGCCCGTGCCGAAGCCAGAGAAGTGATCCGGCACAGCAGGGAAATCGGCGCCACTTTCTGCCTGATCCACCATACCAGTGTGGAACAGCTGGTGAACAAGAACAAGCGCATCATTGACCGTCTGCCGGACTACCTGTATATGATCCGGGAAGAAGGGCTGCTGCCGGGGCTGTCCGTCCATATGCCCGAAGTGGTGCAGTACACCGACGCCAACGACTACGACGTGGAAACCTATATCCAGATCTTCAACTGCATGGGCTTCCTGATGCAGGTGGAAATCGAAAGTGTGGCCAGAATCATCTGGAACGCCAAACATCCTGTGATGACCATCAAGCCTTTTGCGGCAGGCCGGTGCACGCCTTTCGTGGGGCTGAACTTCAACTGGAACGTCATCCGGGACTGCGACATGATTACCGTGGGTGCCAACTCCGCTGCGGAAGTGCATGAAGACGTGGAAATCTCCTTTGCCGCTCTGGAAAGACGGATGGCCAACATCGAAGGCAGAAGCTCTCCCTTCAAGCAGGCGGTGCTGGGACACAAGTAAAAGTAAGAGATAAGAAGTAAGAAATAAGAAGTACATAGGAGTCTGAACATGAACAGGAAGATTTTAGCCATACTGCTTGCGGCACTGCTGACTGCATCTGCCATCACATCCTGCGGCGGCGGGGAAGGGGTAGAAACAACTCCCTCTGCGGCGGAAACCACACCTGCCGAAACCGAACCGGAAGAAACCGAAATCACCGATGACCTGCCGGATGATCTGAAATTCACCGGGGAAAGCTTTACCATCCTGAGCCGGGAAGACCTGCAGTGGGAAAACGAAATGTGCACCGATGAGCTCTCCGGGGATATCGTCAACGACGCCATCTACAACCGGGAAATCACCGTGGAAGAACGGCTGGATGTGGAAATCTCCGCCTTCAAGACCCCCGGGATCTGGGGGAACGAAAACGCTTTCTTTGACAAGATCCGTACCGCTGTCCGGGCCGGGGATGCTTCTTATCAGCTGGTGGCCGGGTATGCCTACTTTGTCACGGCCCTTGCCACGGAAGGCATCTTCACCAACCTGCTGAACGTGGACTATCTGAACTTCGACAAGCCCTGGTGGAACTCCAGCCTACGGGACGAGCTGACCCTGTATGACCAGCTCTATTTCGCCGGCGGGGATCTGTCCTACACCATGATCTGCCAGATGTTCGGCGTGTTCTTCAACAAGGACATGGCGGAAATGTATGCGGTGGAAGACCTGTACAATGTAGTCAACGAAGGACGCTGGACCTATGATTACCAGTATTCTCTGGCCTCCACCATCAGCAAGGACGTGGACGGGAACGGGGAAATGAACGAACTGGACGAATACGGTCTCGTCATCCCCCGGGGCAATCCCTGCGACACTTTCCTTGCCGCTTATGACCAGCCTCTGACCGCCAAGGATGCGGACGGCAATATCGTGCTCCGGATGGGCGACCCCAAGGCTATTGACGTGGCCGACCGGATGATGTCCTTCTTCAACGGCACCAACCCCGGTATTTTCTCCATGGAAGAAAAAGCACAGACCGACAAGCCCTGGTATCTGCCCTTTAAGGAAGGCCGGGCCCTGCTGGCGGTGAACACGCTGCACTACGCCGTGGAAGAACTGCGGGAAGTGGATTTTGAATACGGGATCCTGCCCATGGCCAAGTATGACGAAGCCCAGGCGGAATACCACACCCTGTCCCAGGACGCCTACTCCCTGTTCTGCGTGCCGCTGAATGCCGGGAATCTGGAAATGATCGGCGCCGTCACCGAAGCCATGGCATACGAATCCTGGAAGAGCGTCACCCCCGCTTATTTTGAAGTGGCCATGAAGACCAAGTACAGCCGGGATGAAGCTTCCTCCCAGATGCTGGATCTGATCCGGGAAGGGGCCGCCTTCAACTTCGGTTTTGTGAACTCCTCCTCCTGCAGTAACATGATCCACATCATGCGTACCGTAGCCGCCGGCAATCAGGGATACACCACCGTGTTTGCCGCCAACCAGAAGAGCTATCAGACGGCACTGGATAAACTGGTACAGGCCTACAAGGATATGCAGCCGTAACCGAATACACCAATGCAGACAGGCTTCCGGAATCTCCCGGGGGTCTGTTTTTGCCTGTCCCGTCATATACTTCTGACAGCGGTTTCCCACAGACTGCCCCTCTGCCATTCCCGCAAAAATTTTTTCAACTTTTTTGCAAAAACCTATTGACATGGTAGAGATAGTGTGATATAATACAGACACAACAAGGACACAGTCTCAATAAAGATCAGGTACCAACAATGAAACGAAACACGATCCAGAAGACCATCATCCTGGAAACCCTGCGGGAAATGAACTGCCACGCATCGGCCGGGATGGTGTACGATGAGATTCGGGAGAAATACCCCACCATCAGCCGTGGGACCGTGTTCCGGGTACTGAGCGATGCGGCGGAGGAAGGCGAGGTGCTCCGGCTCCATCTGACAGAAGCGGATGACCGGTTTGACATCACCACCTATCCCCACTACCACATCACATGCCGGAAATGCGGTTTTGTACGGGACATCGCAACCGATCCCGGACTTCATCTGGAAAACCACATCACCGAAAACGGCGGCTTTCTGGTGGAAGACTACCACCTGGAACTGCTGGGAATCTGCCCCGACTGTCAGAAAATCCTCTCGGCGCAGAAAGCAACCAAGTAAACCGGAGCCGGACAGGACAGACCGGCAGCCGACAATGTTCGGCAAAACATAAATCAAAAATTTATTTATCTAACAAAAGGAGATTAAAAGTATGAAAAAGTGGAGATGCTCTGTATGCGGCGAAATCGTGGAAGGTGAACACGCTCCTGAAAAGTGCCCCCTGTGCAAGGCTCCTGCAGAAAAGTTCGTGGAAGTAGTGGAAGACAAGCTGGACTGGGCTGCTGAACACGTAGTAGGCGTTGGCCATGCTGACGGCGTACCCCAGGAAATCATCGACGGTCTGCGCGCCAACTTCAATGGCGAATGCACCGAAGTAGGTATGTATCTGGCCATGGCAAGAGTTGCCCACAGAGAAGGTTATCCCGAAATCGGCCTGTACTGGGAAAAGGCCGCTTACGAAGAAGCCGAACACGCTGCCAAGTTCGCTGAACTGCTGGGCGAAGTTGTGACCACTTCCACCGAAGAAAACCTGAAGCTGCGTGTAGCTGCCGAAAACGGTGCAACCGCAGGTAAGTTCGAACTGGCCAAGCTGGCAAAGCAGCTGAACCTGGACGCTATCCATGACACCGTTCATGAAATGGCAAGAGACGAAGCAAGACACGGCAAGGCATTCGCAGGCCTGCTGGAAAGATACTTCGGCAACAAGTAATCCGAAGAAAACATATCTCAAAGAGGGAGCGGCTCCGGCTGTTCCCTTTTGCTTTCCCAAAACAAAAAACGAAGGGTTGCACCTTCGCTTTTCTGTATATTACGTCTGTTACCGGTTCACAAATTTCACGGCTGTGCCGTATACGATCACTTCTGCAGCGCCCTGCATGATGGCGGAGGAAGCATACCGGATGTTTACCACAGCGTCCGCTCCCAGCGCTTCGGCTTCTTCCACCATTCTCTTGGTGGCCAGTGCCCGGGCTTCGTTCATCATTTCATTGTATGCACGCAATTCTCCCCCCACAAGCGTCTTGAAACTCTGGGTAATATCCTTCCCGAGATTTTTGGACTGGATGGTGCTTCCCTTTACCAGCGAAAGCATTTCCAGCTCTTTGCCGCTGATATAATCAGTATTGACCAAGATCATCTTCTTCACCCTTTCTGATTTCACGGATTCTTTCGATACATACCCCGATCATGACCGCTGCCAGTGCGGCAGGTACAATCCCCAGAATATATTTCCACAGGCCTGTCAGCATTGCCGCCAGAAAACCGAAATATACTGCCAGATACAGCACCACAAGAACGGTTATGATGATGGGAGCTATCATTTTTCTTTTGTGGGATCGCAACTTTGTCACCTCCGGAAATATCAGCACATCTGCCGTTTTCATTGTATCATAAACAAGTCGGATTTGCAACCGGTACAGTTTGGTTTATCCGAAAAATTCCGGCAGTTTTATGCTGTCCGGACGAAACTGCGCAGACAGTCTCTGTTGTATGAGAATCAGCGGTAAACTTCTTCCGGAATCTCCCGGTCTTCTCCGAGAAAATCCACGCCGCCGGAGCGGTCATAGATCATCTTTGCCACTTCCGCCATGCCTCTCGCGCTGCACAGCTGGGTATCCGCATTGCCGAGCTTGCCGTCCCGGATGCAGCCGTGGTACCGGAAGGCGGGCTCATAATACGGGAACCGGTGGGATGTGTCCCCCAGAGCGGTCATCCAGGCGATATAGGTCCGGAGGGGGAAATGCTCGATGTGTCCGTCGGGGTATCGGATGGTGGTGTCCACGTATCCTCTGGTCATCCGGTCGGGCAGGTGCAGCATTTCCTCCACGCAGTGCAGGTAGGTGTTCTTATCCTGTCCCACGCCTGCCAGCAGCACATATCCGTCTTCTGCGGCCAGTCTCCCGTAGCATCCCTCCGGTGAGGTACAGGTGAGGATGGTTTCATCATAGGCGGCAAACCGTTCTGCCTGGGCTCTGTCGCCGAAAATGGTCATGGAATGGGAGGGATTGACGGAATGCACACCCCGTCCGTCCTCTATGGCGATTCTCGGGAATGTGCCGATGTTGGTATTCAGGTGCAGGAAATCCAGCGTGATAATTTTATCGTTATAGAGATTGCCGTGGGTATGGGTGGGGACACAGAGCAGTCCGCCGTCGGAGGTGACATATTCGATCAGCGCATCCAGCAGTCCTTCGCCCCGTCCCTCCACCTCGCCGATGTTCCGCAGAGAAGTATGGATGGTGACGGGCCGGTTCCGGGGTACGCCGAGGGTTTCCAGCTGTTTGAAAATATCGTTTTTGGTAAACATGGCAGTATCCTCATTTCCTCTGGTTCTGCGCCTATTATAGCACAGATTCCCTGCAGTGTCAAACAGAACGATTCTCTTGACAAACCACCTGTCATAAGGTATAATACTACCATACAACAAATTCATACCAACGAGGTATACTATATGGGATTTTTAACCGGTAAGACCGTCATCATCACCGGCGGCGGCAGAGCAGTACTGGAAGGCGGCAAGCCCGGCTCCATCGGCTACGGCATCGCCACCGCATATGCCAAGGAAGGCGCCAACATTGTCATCACCGGCCGCAACGTCAAGAAGCTGGAAGAAGCAAAGGAAGAGCTGGAACGTCTCTACGGCGTGAAGGTGCTTCCGGTACAGGCGGACATCTCTGCAGGTGCCGACAACGCTGCCATCGCAAAGGCAACCGTAGACAAGGCCATCGAAGCCTTCGGCCGCATTGACGTGCTCATCAACAACGCACAGGCATCCGCATCCGGCGTGACCCTGGCTGACCACACCACCGAGCAGTTTGATCTGGCCCTCTACTCCGGTCTGTACGCTGCGTTCCACTACATGCAGGCCTGCTACCCGTATCTGAAGGAAACCAAGGGCTCCGTGATCAATTTTGCATCCGGCGCAGGACTCTTCGGCAACTACGGCCAGTGTGCCTATGCCGCTGCCAAGGAAGGGATCCGTGGGCTGACCCGTGTAGCCGCTACCGAATGGAGCCGTGACGGCATCAATGTCAACGTGATCTGCCCTCTGGCATGGACCGCCCAGCTGGAACAGTTCCAGAAGGCCTATCCCGATGCATTTGAAAAGAACGTACACACCCCGCCCATGGGCTTCTTCGGTGACCCGGAAGAAAACATCGGCCGTGTCTGCGTACAGCTGGCGCACCCCGACTTCAAGTACATGACCGGCGAAACCCTCACGCTGGAAGGCGGTCTGGGTCTGCGTCCGTAAGGAAGCTCTGCATACAGGAAGGTACGTACCATGAAATTCCATCACATTTCTCTGCGGGTGACTGATTTTGAAAAGTCCCTGCACTTCTATACCACCCTCACCGGGCTGACTGTGGCAAAACAGTTTGCGGCAAACGGCGGGAACGTGGCGTATCTGCAGAATGCGGAAGGGGAAACGGAAGTGGAACTGATTGCCATGCCCCAGGGACAGACGTTTGAGGGGAAGGGGATGTTCCTCTGCTTTGCCACGGACGATCTGGAAGCGGCGCATGCGGTGGCTCTGGCGGAAGGCATGAATCCATCGGACATCCGGAATCCCGAACCCACGGCAAAGTATTTCTATGTATACGATCCCGACGGGGTATCTGTACAGCTGAGAGAGTATAAGTGAATACACAGGACAGTCGTATGTATGTGCGGCTGTTCTTTTTTGGAAAACAAAAAGGGGGCAGTGCGGTGACTGTCCTCTTGGGGGAATTTATTCTTCGATGACGATGTTTTTCAGCCCCTGCTCCAGAATGAGGTTGATCAGTTCATTCCGGGAGCAGCCTGTTTCTTTGGCGAGTTCTTCCAGACGGTTGTATATGGATTCCCGCAGGCGTACAGAAATCAGATGATGTCCGTCGTCGCCGCGTTTAACAATTCTTATAGGTTCACTTTGCATAGTCTCTACCCTGTATGTAATATAAAAATATTATAATTATATTATATCTTGCAGAGGAGTTATATTATATAATACAATTCGGATATATTTATAATACATACAAAGGGGAAACATATGGAAACAAAAAAACAACCGGAAACGCCCGATCAGATCACAGAATTTTTACTGCACTGCCTGTATGTCCTGCAGAGCATACTCCACTGGAGACAGCTGGAAATTACACTGGCACAGATTTTTGAATACAGCATAAAAGGTACAGACAAAGCAAAAATGATAAAACAGCTGGAAAGGATGCTGCCCCATAGCCTGCGCTGCGGCAAACAGATGCTGAATCTGCTGGATGCGGAAGAAGGACAGCGTCTGCTGGAATACCTGCCTCTGCCGTACTGCGACACGGATACCGTACTGTGGCTCCTGTACCGGCATATGAAAACGCCATTCTCCGATCTCTCTTCTGCATTCCGCGCCTGTGACAGAAGTCTCTCTCTGCGGTGGAAAAAGCTGTGCCGGAGTTCCGGTGAAAGAAAAAAGTGCAGAATGATAGCAGATGTCCTGGAAACCCATCTGGAAGACCGGCTGAATATATGGTGAACCGGCAGTCCGGGCTTTTATATCGTTTCATCTTGCTTTCTGACGTGAAATCTGCTACAATACAGTAAATATATCTCCCGGAAAATGACAGCCGGTCAGAAAGGAACAACATGAAACTGAACTTTGCGAAAGACCAATGGACACAGGACGAAGTGACCTACGCCTACTCCCGCCGCTTCCCGGAAACCCCGGTGTTTGTGCAGAAGGAAGACTGGGTGGAAAGTGCGGAAAACCCGGCGGCCACCTATGGATTTGACAACATCTCCCTGCTGACGAAGGAAAAATACAGCACAGGGGTGAAGATCACCACGGAATGTGCCTTTTTCGACGACGGAGCACCGCTGATCGTGCTGGCGGAATCCATGGAACCGGATACGCGAGGGGTTCTGCGGTACGGGAACTACTTTGAAGTGGTGCTGTACAAGAACGGGATCAATGTATGGCGGCTCTGGGAGGAAGGCGGGAAGGTGGTCTGGCACAAGCGGCTGGGCGTGGAATTCCCGCTGGAACCCGGTGTATGGCACACGCTGACCGTGGAAACCGGGGAAAAGATGCTGCACATTACGGTAAACGGAACATACCGGATGCATCTGCGGGCGGAGGATCTGTTTGAAAGCTGCCATGTGGGGATCGACGCCTGCGAAGGGATCAACCGGTTCCGGATGCTGGAAGTGGAATAGGATTTGCAAAGGCTGCGGCGGGATCTGCGGCCTTTTGTGATGGAGAGCAAAAAACACCCTTCCGGTACCGGCTGGGTGTTATGGGTATATTGTCAGGGTATAATTACAGATCAATTTCTTCCGGAGACTGACAGCTGCTCTGAATCTCCTGCATCAGCGGATCTGCGGCCAGCTGTTCCCGGCAGAACACCAGCAGAGGAGGGATATTTTCCACAGCGGTGTTCCAGATCGTTTCCAGATCGGCGTGGGCATAATTATGGGCAAACATATTCCGCATGGATTTCATTCTCTGCCACAGCATTCTGTCACAGGTTGCCTGACGAAACGGTTCCGAAAGCCGCCCGGCAAGCTCCCCGATCTGAAACAGGTTCATGCCGATGGCGTCTACCATATACTGTTTGCCGAGGAATATCTGATACTCATACTGCAGCAGTTCCAGATACTGCAGGATCCGCTCACAGTATCCCTGGATCCGGTACAGATACACACTGTCTCTGTTTTCAGGATTTGGCATACAGCAGCACCTCGCTCTTTTTCATTTGCCGGACAAAATACTGTATCCAGGGATCGTCCAGCTGTTTCCGGAGGTGTTCCGTGTGCAGAAGATCCACCTGTTTCTGCAGCGCATCGGTCAGTTCATCCTGCATCACATACAGATCCAGCCCCAGATTGCCCGTCTGATCCACCCGCAGATCCACATCGCTGTTTCCATCCGCTTCGCCCCGCGCATAGGAACCGAACAGGTATACCTTCCCGACATTGTATTTCAGCAGAATCGGCAGTGCGATATTCCGGATCTCTTCTATGGTGTAAATCTTATCTGTCACAGGAATCCCCTCCTTTCATACCATCTGTAGTATAGCATAAGCGGCAGAAAAAAACAAGGTTTTCCGGGGGAAACGCAGAAAATTTCCCATAGGATGGTTCGTCCTTTTTCTTTTCCCATCCCCTTGACATCCTCCTGCAAATATGGTACATTTATACCAACCATATTCCCATTCCCGAAAGGAATCTTATCATGAAAAACAAATCCAGATACTATCTTGTAGGCAACGCGCACCTGGACCCCGTATGGCAGTGGCGCTGGCAGGAAGGCAGTGCGGAGGCCAAGGCTACCATCCGTTCTGCTCTCGACCGTATGAACGAATTCCCGGAGTTCCGGTTTGTGTGTTCCTCCGCTTCCGTGTACCAGTGGGTGGAAGAATTTGCGCCGGAAATGTTTGAAGAAGTAAAACAGCGTGTGAAAGAAGGCCGGTTCATCGTGGTGGGCGGCTGGCACGTACAGCCCGACTGCAACCTGCCCTCCGGCGAAGCCTTTGCCCGTCAGTCCCTGTATTCCCAGAGATACTTCAAAGAAACACTGGGCGTGACTGCAAAGGTCGGCTACAATGTGGACAGCTTCGGTCACAACGGCATGATGCCCCAGATCCTGAAAAAGTCCGGTATGGACAGCTATATCTTCATGCGCCCCGGCAAGCACGAAAAGACCCTTGACAGCGACATCTTCACCTGGGTTTCCCCGGACGGATCCTCTGTCACCGCATACCGGATCGAGGAACCCTACTGCTTCAACTTCAACACGGTGGAAGACGTGGAAAACCGGCGGAAGTATCTGGACGAACGTTCCTATACCGATCTGGATTCCGTGCTGTATTTCTACGGTGTCGGCAACCACGGCGGCGGGCCTACCATCAATAACCTGAAAGCGCTGGAAGCCTACAGGGCGGCGCATCCCGAAGTGGAAATGACCTACTCCGACATCCATGATTTCTTTGAAGATGTCCGGAACTCCGGCTACCCCATTCCCGAACTGCACGACGACCTGCAGCACCATGCGCCCGGCTGCCCTGCCGCTGTGCACAAGATCAAGGACGGTATCCGTCGGGCGGAAATGAACCTGACCGCTGCGGAATCCTACAACATTCTGGCAGGCGTGCTCTGCGGGAAGAAACCGAAGAACAAGGCCTTTGAAGAAGCCTGGAAGAACGTCTGCTTCTGCCACTTCCACGACTCCATGGACGGCTGTTCCATCATGGAAGTGTACGACGACGCCGAATATATGCTGGGCCAGGCAAAGAACACCGCCGCTGTGGAAGAAAACAACGCCCTGCAGACCATCTCCTGGGTCATCGACACCGCCAATATGGAAAAGGGTCTGCCGGTAGTGGTGTTCAATCCCAACGGATTTGACGTGGACGAACTGGTGCAGGTGAACAAGCAGTATCCGCTGGTATACGACGAAGCGGGCAATCCGGTCCCCTCCCAGCTGGTACACTCCACCACCCTGGAATGCTACTGGCGCAAGGACACCCTGTTCAAGGCCCATGTTCCCGCGCTGGGATATGCCGTATACTACCTGAGAAACGGCGATGCAGAAGAAGTGGAATCTGCCGTATCCGCAACCCCCTGGACCGGCAACATGACCGCAAACGAACACGGCGGCACCATTCTGGAAAACGACATCTACAGAATCCGCTTTGAGCTGTACAGCGGCTACATCACTTCCTTTGTGGACAAGCGTACAGACAAAGAAATCATCACCGGCCGGGCAGCGGTTCCCACCGTGATTGACGAATACTACCACGACACCTGGAGCCACGGCAAGTCCTTCTTCACGGACGAAATGGCACGGTTCTCCGATGCGGAAGTGACGGTACTGGAAAACGGCCCCGTCCGTGCTACCGTAAAGGTGGTCAGCCGGTACAACGACTCCACCCTGACCCAGTATTTCTCTCTGGAACCCGGCTCTGACAAGCTGAGCGTCCGTGCCCACGCCGACTGGCATGAAAAGTACAAGATGCTGAAGCTGGCATGGCCCATGGCTGTGGAAAATCCGGAAGCATACTACGAAATTCCCTTCGGCGTCATGCCCAGACCTGCTGACGGGGAAGAAGAACCCGGTCTGCAGTGGACTGCCGTAAAGGGCAATGGTGTAGGGTACGCCATCGTCAACAACAACACCTACAGCTCCAGCGTGAAGAACGGCACCATCTATCAGACTGTACTGCGCAGCCCCATCTACGGAGACCACGGCGGGCCCCGTACGGAGGAAAGCGAATTCACCGATCAGGGCAGAATCGACTTCCGGTACATCCTGATGCCTGTGGGCGACAGCTGGACTCCCGTGACAAAGACCGCCAAGCAGCTGAACAAGCCTGTAACCAATATCATCGAAACATGGCACCCCGGCAAGCTGTCCGACAAGCCCTACGCCGGTCTGCAGATTGACGCCGAAAACGTGCTGCTGTCCGCCATCAAGAGAAGCGAAGACGGCACCGGTTTGATCGTCCGTCTGTACGAAACCACCGGGCGTGAAGCAAAGTTTACCGTATCCGGCGACCTGCTGCCTGCTCCGCTGACCGACACCATCACGCCCTGGTCTGTGGAAACATATTATCTGGCGGATACCTCTGCAGAATGGAAGAAAGTTCTGCTGACCGAATACGATGCATAAACAGTAAGCTCCATTTTTCAGCAAGGGAGGCAATACAATGGAAAAGATCGCAAAAGCAGTACACGGTGCGGTATACCACAATCCGAACTCCTTCTTCGGATACTGCGGATGGCCGTCTGTGTGCAAGGATGACGAAGGCACGCTGTATGCCGTCTGCTCCGGGTTCCGGGCGGCGCATATCTGTCCCTTCGGCAAGACCACCATGTTCATCAGTAAGGACGAAGGCAAAACCTGGTCCGTTCCCATGGTCATCAACGACACATACCTGGACGACCGGGACGCCGGGATCATCTCTCTGGGCGGCAAAAAGCTGCTGGTGACCTGGTTCACCCACCCCGTCGAATGCTACAAGAACCAGTACGGCAGCTATATCCGCAATGCCTGGGGCGGTTCCGGCGGGGTACTGGACATGTACGACACCATTCCGGAAGGACACCGTGACGGGGGATCCTGGGTGCGGGTATCCGAAGACGGGGGCATGACCTGGGGCGAGACGGTACAGGTACCGGTTTCCGCTCCCCACGGGCCCATTCTGAGAAGAGACGGCTCCATCCTGTATTTCGGGAAGGAAATGTATACCCATGATGCCGCAGAGCCCGACATCGTTTCCGCCTACGAAAGCCGGGACGACGGGAAAACCTGGGTGAAGCTGGGGGATGTGCCGAAGCCGGAAGGGCTTGTATGGAACAACTTCCACGAACCCCATGTACTGGAACTGCCGGACGGGCGGCTGCTGGGGATGATCCGTGCGGAAGGGCGTGAAATCGGCCCTCACTACACGGTATTCCAGACCGTATCCGAAGACGGCGGCAAGACCTGGTCCATGCCTGTATCTCTGGGCATATCCGGTTCTCCTCCGCATCTGCTGCAGCATTCCTCCGGCGCCATTGTGCTGGCAGTGGGCAGAAGGCAGGAACCCTTCGGACAGAGAGCGCTGGTCAGCCGTGACGGCGGCGAAACCTGGCCGGAAGAATACATCATCAAGGGTGCGGACTACGCCGACATCGGCTACCCCTGCTCTGTGGAACTCTCCGACGGGTCGATTCTGACGGTGTATTATCAGCATGCGGAAGGGGAGAGCTATCCGTCCCTGCTGTGGAGCCGGTGGGAGCTGTAAAATCAGATATTCAAAAGGGCTGTTCTTTGCGGGCAGTCCTTTTCCTATACCAAATATGCCCCCTGTCCCCCTTTGTCCACCACCATATTTTGTTCATTTTCCCCATTTGCAATTCCGCCGGATTTGTGGTATACTATAATTACAAAACAGCTATGGAGAAGAATATTGTATACCAGTGACAAAGAAAGGCAGGAAACCCGATGGAGAGAAGTACGTACAGAAAGAAAACTGCCCCACAGCCGGTTGTGCCTGCCGGGCCCTGCAAGGTGTTCCACAAGGGCGATACGGTCATCTACGGCGCAAACAGGATCTGCGAAATTGAAGAGATCACCAGCCAGTCCTTCTGCGGGGAAACCCGGGAATACTATGTGCTCCGGTCGGTATACTGCTCCGGGGAGACGGTTTTTGTGCCCACCGACAGCGCCGCCCTCACCGGAAAAATGTACCCCGCTCTGACCCGGGACGAAATCGACAGCCTGCTGACCGCACTGCCCCCTGCCATCCCCGCCTGGATCGACTCGGACGAGGAACGGAAAGCCCGTTTTGCCGAAATCCTGACCTCCGGCGACCGGCAGGCCCTGATCGGCATGGTGCGCGCTCTGCATGAGCACAAACAGCAGCAGGAAAAGCGGGGCAAGAAGCTTCATCTGGCGGACGAACGCTGCTACCGGGAAGGGGAAAAGCTCCTGCACGAGGAATTCGCCCATGTGCTGCAGATTCCGCCGGATCAGGTAGCGGACTACATCCGGGAGAGACTGGAAGCATAGAATATACAATCGCTTTACGGAAACGTGAGGCGGTTTTTCTAATGAGTATAAAATAAGCTTCAGTCTGCTGGATAAGCTGAGAAAGAATGCCAGCATCACGACCCACACGCTGAACAGATTATGCCGGATTCTGGACTGCCGGATCGAGGACATCATGGAATACATTCCCGATCTTGCAGAAGATGATCCCTCCTGAACCCATAAAACATATTGACAAACCGCCGAAAAAGCGTTACAATATTTTCAAACCCACCTCAGAAAAGGAGACATACCCCATGCGTTATATCGTCGATCACGACTTACACATTCATTCCCAGCTTTCCCTCTGCTCGAACGACCCGGCCCAGACCCCCGAAGCCATTCTGCAGTATGCCAAAGACAACAATCTGAAGACCATCTGCCTCACCGACCACATGTGGGATCCCGCTGTGCCCGGTGCATCCGGCTGGTACGCCAAGCAGCCCTTTGAACGCACCTGCGAAGCCCTGCCCCTGCCCAAGTCCCCGGACGTGAATTTCCTCTTCGGCTGCGAAACCGACCAGGATATGCACTGCACCGTAGGCGTTTCCCCGGAAGTGATGGAAAAGCTGGCATTCATCATCATCCCCACCACCCACATGCACATGGGCGGATTTACCGTACGGGGTGACGAAGGTGTGGAAGAACGGGCAAAGCTGTGGTGCGACCGGTTTGACGCCGTTCTGGACATGGATCTGCCCTTCCACAAGATCGGCATCGCCCACCTGACCTGCAGCCTGATCTACCGGGACCATTACATCGAAGTGCTGAACGCCATTCCCGACGCCGAATACCACCGCCTGTTCGCCAAGGCAGCCAAGGTGGGCGTAGGCATCGAGCTGAACTTCCCCTCCCTGAACCTGAACGACGAAACCAGAGAACCCACTCTGAAGCCCTACCGCATCGCGAAGGAAGAAGGCTGCAAGTTCTATTTCGGCTCCGACGCACACCACCCGGCTGAACTGGCAAACGCCATGAAGAACTTCCAGAACATCGTGGATCTGCTGGGTCTGGAAGAATCCGACAAGATCGAGTTTCTCAAGTAAGAAGTAAGAAATAAGTAAATGATGATTAACTAACCTGTTGATGCAGGGGACGCGGGTCGCTTTCTTGAAAGAAAGCTCGGCAAAGAACTTTAAACAGGAGTTCCACTGGATATAGTTTCTGCAATTCCATCTGCCACTGAATATTGTGTATTCAAGACATGAGAAATAGTGGAGTGAGCTCCCAGGGACCCGACCCTGCTCGCCATAGATCGTTTCCGATTGCGTGATATAGTTAATCATCATTTACATAAGAGATAAGAAATAGTCTGTAAACACAATACGGCTTATAGAACGGAAGGAAAAATTCTCCCCGGTTCTGTAAGCCGTATTTTTATGCAGAACTATTTCTTACTTCTTATCTCTTACCTCTTATTTCAAGTCAGTCCCCCCGAGTTCTTCTTGGTGGGGTCTTCCTGTTCCTGTACGTGCAGGGTGCCGGAGAGGAAAGCTCTGGCTCTTTCGGGGGCGTCTTTGGCGTTGCCCCAGGGTTCTTCGGTGTAGCGGTAGTCGAACTTCTTGCAGAACCAGCTGACATCTTCCCGGAGGGTGGTGAAATACTTGTTTTCCACTTCGGCGATTTCGGCATAGAACTGGATGAAGTCCTTCTTGGACAGCCGTTCCTTGGCTGCGCGGATGAACATCCCGTAGTGGGGCAGGCAGAAATAGTCCACCATCTTTACCTTTTCGTGGAAGGCGGAGTCACTCTGCCACAGCAGGGCGGCTGTTTCCACCATGCGGGTGAAGTTGTACTCGATCCGGCCGCAGACGTAGCATTCGTGTTCCAGCTTTTCCAGCCGCTTGCCTGCGTTTTCCGCCGCCTTCGCCGGGAACATACCGCCCACGGTCAGCTCCTTTGCCAGAGAGTCCAGATGGGATTCCATCATCAGCGCCAGGGGAAGCCGTTTGCTTCTCTCGAACATCAGGCCGTAGTGGGTGTCACAGAAGCCCTGTTCGTTGGTTTTCAGCCGTACGTCCGGTTCCATCATGGATGCCCCCAGAATCAGATCCAGTTCATTGGCTTCCAGACGGTTGTACATCAAGCAGAAGGGGCATCTGCACTGGGTTTCCGGCTTGGCTACCGCTTCAAAGGCCTCGTTGACCGGTATGGTATAGATTTGTTCCATAAATTACCTCTTACTATCGTCTGTATCGATTTCAAAAATCAGATCTATTTTTGTGGGTCTCCCCTGTGCAGTGATGCTGGTAGGGATGTACCCTTTATAGGTATACCCGTCTGCGGCATACTTGTCGATAATCTCTCTGTGCTGTGTATTTCCGGAGCCAAAGACCCAGTTGATGTCGATGCTGACATATTCGTACTTTTTCATACGCCATCCCTTACTTCTGGGGGTCCAGGAACTTCCAGTAGGTTTTCAGATAGTCAATCCCGGACCACAGGGTCATGACGGTCATGGCGGCCATGGTCACGTAGGACAGCAGGTGGTATTCGGTGAACAGGGGGAAAGGTAGGATCACGGGTTCCAGCAGGATGGCGAGGATGCAGGTCATCTGGGTTACGGTCTTCACCTTGCCCAGCCAGCTTGCCGCCACCACCATGCCGCTTTTCTGTGCCGCCACCAGACGGATGGAGGTGACCGCCAGTTCCCGGAAGATCACCACAGCCGCCGCCCAGATGAAGACGGAGCGCAGGTAGTCGTATTTGGCCAGAATCCCCAGCATGGCGGAGATCACCAGAAACTTGTCCGCCAGAGGATCCATGAACTTGCCGAAGTCGGTGATGAGATTATATTTCCGGGCGATTTTCCCGTCGATCATATCGGTCAGGGACACCACGGCGAAGATGGCTGCTGTGATGAGCCGCAGTGCGGTATCCCCGATGGGCAGGGGCACGCACAGGCAGATGAGGAACACCGGCACCATGCACAGGCGGAAGACGGTGAGTTTATTGGGCAGATTCATTTGGTACCTCCGTTACAGCAGAATGGGCTTGCCCACCAGGTCATAATCCAGCGCATCGGTGATTTTCACGTCGATCATTTCCCCTTCGGCGATCCGCAGATTGGGCTTGTCGCAGGTGAACCACACCTTCCCGTCGATGTCGGCGGCTTCCCCATAGGTGCGTCCGAAATGGGCTTCCGCAACGGGGTCGAACCCTTCGCACAGCACGTGTACAACGCTGCCCACACGGGACTCGTTGAAGGCTTCGCTGATCTGGTTCTGGGAACGCATCAGGATGTCGCATCGCTTCTGGGCGGTTTTCTCGTCCACCTGATCCGGGAAATCGTAGGCGGGGGTATCTTCTTCTCTGGAGTAGGCAAACACACCGAACCGTTCGAACTTGGTATCCTTCACAAACTGGGCCAGCTCTTCAAACTGTTCCTTGGTTTCGCCGGGGAAGCCCACGATGGCGGTGGAGCGGAGGATGATGCCGGGGACTTCCCTGCGCAGTCTGGCGATGGTGTCCTTGATGGTTTCACTGCCGCCGTGCCGGTTCATGCGCTTCAGCACGTCGTCGTTGATATGCTGGATCGGGATGTCGATATACTTGACGATTCTGGGGTTGTCCCGCATTTCGGCCACCAGCTCGTCGGTGATCTTATCGGGATAGCAGTACAGCAGGCGGATCCACGGAATTTTGGTGGCGTCACAGATGCCTCTGAGCAGCTCCGGCAGGGCGTAGTAGCCGTACAGGTCGATGCCGTATGCGGTGGTGTCCTGGGCGATAATGTTCAGTTCCTTGATGCCCATGGCGTCCAGCATGGTGGCTTCTTCCACGATGTCCTTCATGGTGCGGGAGCGCATTTTACCCCGGATATTCGGGATGGCGCAGTAGGTACACCGGTTGGAGCAGCCTTCGGCTATTTTCAGGTAGGCCATATGGTCGCCGGTGGTGATGATCCGGTCGCCGCCCATGGGACAGGTTTCCTTATCCTCGAAGCTGGCGTACTTTTCGGGGTTCTTCTTCCCGGCATTATCCAGAACGGATTTGACAGCTTCCACGATATTATGGATACTGCCCACCCCCAGCACGGCGTCCACTTCGGGCATTTCGGTCAGCACCTGTTCCCGGTACCGTTCCGCCATGCATCCGGTGACGATGAGCCCTTTCAGGTCTTTGTTTTCCTTCAGCCAGGCGATATCCAGAATATTTTCGATGGATTCCTTCTTGGCGCTTTCGATAAAGGCACAGGTATTGACGATCACCACATCCGCTTCGGTTTCTTCCGGCGTAATCTCATACCCGGCTTCCATCAGGTGATGCAGCATAACTTCCGTATCGCACAGGTTCTTGGAACAGCCCAGCGACACAAAACCGACTTTTACCATTTTGGTTGTACTCCTTTTTGGTGATTGCATAGTATTCATTATGGGGGAACGGGACGCTTTTTGAAAAAAGCTTGGCAAAAACTTTCAACAAGGTGAAACAAATTTTTATTGGGTGCAGTAGGCTCACCCAAGGCAGTTGGGTGGGGCGAGCGTTTTGTGATACAGCGGTGATCGACCTTCACAGCATCAGAAGTAGTAGAGCGAGTTCTCACTTACACAGTAAGTGGGGGGCCATCCTCCCTGCTCACCATAGATCGTTTCCGATTGCTGGATTTCGTCTGTCAGGTACTTTTTTCACAGCATATCACTATTTCTTTTGCACCGCAGTGCGGTCTTTACTTCATCCGCCGTATATCCCAGTCTGCCCAGTGCTGCGTAGGCTTTTTTCTGTCCGTCCATATCGGTGGGCCAGGGGGTATATTTCCGCTCGATCAGCGTGATGCAGCCTTCCCGCCAGTCCACGGGGGAGATGTTGCCCAGTGCTTCGTTCACAGCCGCGGCGCCGTATCCGTGACTGCCCAGATATGCCCGGATCCGCAGTCTGCCGTAGTGGTTCCGGCGCAGGAGAGATCTGGCCAGGGTTTCGGCCTGCTCTGTTTCGTTCAGGTAGCCCCGTTTTTCCAGATAGTCTGCGGCTTCTTCGGCGTGGGCTCTGGAGGCACCTCTGTCACACAGCTTATGGATCAGCTCCCGTCTGCTTTTGGGCCCGCCGGACAGCACCTTTGCACCGTCCCGCAGTGCTCTTGTGGCCCCTGCCGCATCGGAAACCGCATCGTAAAATCCGGCAGTGACGGAGATGGGTTCCTCTATGTCTCCGATGCCGAAAGCAGCCGCCAGTTTTTTCCATCGGTTGGGAGAGAGCACAAACTCCTCCCGTCCGTCGTCATTGCCGATGGTGACAAACACATCCCGGTCTGAAATCACAAGCCCAAGCAGATACATAGCGCCCTCCGTGACAGCCGAAATATCTCTTACTTCTTATCTTTTATATCTCCGTTTTCCACCTGCCGGAAGCTGACCCGTTCTTTGGCGGAGATTACATCCGGTTCGCAGGAGGTCACGATGATCTGCCGCTCGCCCAGTTCTTCCATGAGGAAGGCTCTGCGGCGTCCGTCCAGTTCGGAGAACACGTCGTCCAGCAGATACACCGGCGACTCTCCCCCGTGCAGTGCGGCACATCGGGCGGAAATGGCACCTTCGGCCAGCTTGATGGCCAGTACCATGCTCCGCTGCTGTCCCTGGGAACCGTACAGGCGGGCTTCCTTGTCGTTGAGCATCAGGCGGATATCGTCCTTGTGGGTACCGAACAGGGTGACCCCGGCGGCGATTTCCCGTTCTCTGTGGATGGTGAGCCGTTCTCTGAGTCTGTCCTCCATGGATTTTGTATCCGGCTGTTCTTCTCCCGGGGCACCGGTGAGGTACATGGGACAGGCGCCGTCCTCTTCTCCGACGGCATGGCTCTGGTAGCTGACAGCGGGCACTTCCGCTCCTCCCGTCATGGCAGAGAAATAGTCCGCCACGGCATCGGCCAGCAGGGTGACATACTCATTCCGGTAAGCGGCAATTTTCGCCCCGTGCATACTCATCTGCTCCGCATACACTTCCCATTCCGCCTCAGTGACGTTCTGTCCTGCCGCCGCCAGCTTGATCAGGGCATTCCGGTCGGCCAGCAGTTTTGCGTACCGGCGCAGATGGGTCAGGTAGGTGGGGGAGAGCTGGGAGAGGGCCACGTCCATGAGGGTACGCCGTTCCAGGGGGCCGCCTGTGACAATGGACAGGTGTGCCGGACAGAACAGCACCGCCCGGACATGTCCCATCAGCTCCACCACAGAAGAGAGCGGTGCGCCGTTTTTGGTGAATCGTTTTTTGCCGGTTCTGGGCAGGTAGGCTTCCAGGGTGGTGGGATGCTCATGCCCGTCCCGGAGACAGGTAAGTTCCGCCCGGGCAAAGGGTGCGCCGAACCGGATCAGTTCCCTGTCGTGGGCTCCCCGGAAGGACTTGCCTCTTGCGAAGTAATAGATCCCTTCCAGGATATTGGATTTTCCCTGGGCGTTCATACCCCAGAGCACATTGACCCCCGGCTCAAAGGTGACTGTGCAGTCCGCCAGATTCCGGTAGTCTGTATAGTGGATGGATGTTATCATGTGTTGTGCAGACAGCTTCCGATGGTATCTTCGATATATGTCCGTACAGAAGACAAATACTCTTCCGGGCGGTAATCAATGTGATCCAGAAAATCCAGCATCGCTGCATATGATATCCATTTCACATCGGTCAGTTCTGTTTTCTGCAGGGTTATTTCTTCAAGTGAAATATCTGCTGTCAGAAAGTAGGCATCCACAATGTGGTGGTATTCATGCCAGAACAGGCGTGTAACATGGACGAATTGTTCCGGCGGAAAGGACAGTCCGAGTTCTTCCTGAACACCACGGCAGGCACATTCGGCACTGGTTTCTCCGGCAATGGCATGTTCCAGCAGGATTTCCCATGCACCGGGCTGAAATTTCTTATCTTCTGCACGTTTCTGGAGCAGGAAAGATCCGTCAGACCGACAGATATACACATGAATTCCCAGATAATATTCCCCGTCCGGCAGATCTGTCCCCCGTATCCGGGTCTTTTCGGTCACATTACCGTTCCGGTCGTACACATCAAAAATTTCCATAAAACTGCAGCTGTATATCTCTTATTTCTTACTTCTTATTTCTTACGTTTCTTTTATTATTCGTCCAGCACATCCTCTTCCGCTTCATCGCCGTCTTCGTCGATGTCCAGCAGACGGATGTCCAGTTCTTCGTCGTCATCGTCGTCCATGTCGTCCCGGTCCATTTCCTTGGGAGCGCCCATGGCCTTGATTTTTTCTTCGATTTCCGCAATCATGGCAGGATCGCTTTCCAGGAACTGCCGGGCGTTTTCCTTCCCCTGGCCGATCCGGTTGCCGTCATAATAGAACCATGCCCCGGACTTTTCCAGAATACCCAGTTCCGTTGCCATATCCAGCACTTCCCCGGACTTGGAGATCCCGGTGCCGTACACGATATCGAATTCCGCCACGGTAAAGGGAGGCGCCACCTTGTTCTTGACCACCTTGCACTTTACCCGGTTCCCGTACACTTCGGTACCCTTCTTCAGGGCTTCGGTCTTCCGGATGTCGATTCTGACGGAGGCATAGAACTTCAGGGCCCGGCCGCCGGTGGTGACTTCGGGGTTGCCGTACATGACGCCCACCTTTTCACGGAGCTGGTTGATGAAGATCACGATACAGTTGGTCTTGGAGATGGTGCCGGACAGCTTCCGCAGTGCCTGGGACATCAGTCTTGCCTGCAGACCCACATGGGATGCTCCCATATCGCCGTCGATTTCCTGCTGGGGAACCAGAGCGGCTACGGAGTCGATAACCACGATGTCGATAGCCCCGGAGCGAACCAGAGCGTCACAGATTTCCAGTGCCTGTTCCCCGCTGTCGGGCTGAGACACCAGCAGATTGTCGATATCCACGCCCAGTGCCTTGGCATACACGGGATCCAGCGCATGTTCCGCGTCAATAAAGGCGGCTTCCCCTTCCAGCTTCTGGACTTCCGCAATGGCATGGAGCGCCAGGGTCGTCTTACCGGAAGATTCAGGCCCGAAAATTTCGATAATCCGTCCCTTGGGCAGCCCGCCCACACCCAGCGCCATATCCAGCGCCACGGAGCCGGTGGAGACGGCCTGCACGGTCATCTGGGTATTTTCGCCCATCTTCATGATGGCGCCCTTGCCGTAGTCTTTTTCTATCTGCTTAATGGCTGTTTCCAGCGCTTTCTTTTTTTCTTCGGGAGAGGAGCCTGCTTCGGTGCCGATGGTCTTTTTCTTGGTCTGTTTCATAGTTGTATGTACACCTTTCCGAACATAATTTCGTTTTTTCTTTATTATACTATAAACTGCGGGAAAGTGCAATAGGGTGGGGGAATTTTTTTCTTTTATTTTATGCTGGGGGTTTTGTTTTGCTTACAGCGGTGATGTATTTTCTATGACCATAGAAGGGGAAGATAGTTTTCGTACTGGCGTACAGCGGTGTGGTTGGTACGATGACCATCGTAGGGGTGTCCTTCCGGACGGGACTCAGAGGATAGGGGAGGAGGGAGATTGTCGCTCAGGTGCCGCGTCATCCCTCCTCCCCAACCCTCCGAGACCTCCCACCCCTTCTCCCTTAACTGGGCTGGTTTGGGTGCGCACCAATATTCTGACACGGGTTGAAGGGTGGAGAAAGGTTTTGTGTAGTTGAAGAGTTGAGAAAAATCCAGTTTTGCTTACAGCGGTTTTCTCGAAAATCTTATAATCTTGCAAACATGCTAATAATAAACATGCCAAAAATACTCAAAATCTGCACTCTCTCAGTCCTGTAAACCTCTAATGCCTACAACCTCTCATTCCAAGTCAGCGCAATTACTCAGCCAAGCGCTCTAAGCCATGTAACTTCCGTCAGCGCAACCAACTTCGCCAAGCCTGGATAAGGAGGGTGGGGTGGGAGGTCTCGGAGGGTAGGGGAGGGAGGACGGAGCGGCGTTTGAGCACCGATTTCCTCCCTCCCCTATCCTCTGAGTCCCGTCCGGAAGGACACCCCTACGATGGTCATCGTACCAACCACCCCGCTGTAAGCAGAAGCAAAAGCAAAATCCCCCTTTCCCAAAGCATCTTGCCAACACCCCGCTGTACGCCAGTATAAAATCATAAAAAAAGATGAAACGCAAAACCACAGGATTCTTTAAGCATCAGCATGAAAAGATAAAAATATCCTTGACATCCGACGCAGGATATGCTATACTATCCCCATCCGAAGGTGGTAAACGGATGCGGCGGACAGGAAGTCTGCTGCGGCGGCAAAAGGCTGTCTGACCGGTTACATATGCACATGGTATATCAGGAAGATATTGTTTCCGCAGAAGCGGAGAGGTATCTTTATTTTTTATTTTCAGGAGAAAAATATGACTGACAGAACCGGAACTTCCAACAAAACCTATATCCGAAAAATGGTGTATTCCGCCATGTTTCTTGCCATTGCCCTGCTGCTGCCCTTTCTGACGGGACAGATTCCCCAGATCGGCGGGATGCTCTGTCCCATGCATCTGCCGGTACTGTTGGCGGGATTTGTCTGCGGGCCGTTCTGGGGGGGAGCCGTGGGACTGATCTGTCCTTTGCTGCGGCATATGCTCTTTTCCATGCCCCCGCTTGTAACTGCCATTGCTATGACCGCCGAACTGTGTGCCTACGGTTTTTTCGCCGGGATTTTCCATAAAATCACAAAGAAGCTGTTCTCGGACAAGTCCATCCTTGCGGTATATATTG
>JAFQGY010000023.1 GCA_017415325.1 Clostridia bacterium | reverse complement strand
CTCCCACCCCTCCTCCCTTAACTGGGCTGGTTTGGGTGCTCACCAATGCTCTGACACAGGTTGAAGGGTGGAAGAAAGAATTGGTACAGTTTTAGGGGAGAGAAAAAATCAGTTTTGCTGACAGCAGTTTTCTAAAAAAATTAGGTATACTTGCATTTCTGTAAATCTCTAACGCTCCAAAACCTCTGATTCCAAGTCAGCGCAATCACTCAGCCAAGCGCTTTCAGCCATGTAACTTCCGTCAGCGCACCCAACAATCGCAGAGCCTGGATGAGTGGGGTGGATGGGAGGTCTCGGAGGGTAGGGAGGGGAGACGGAGCGGCGTTTGAGCACCGACTTCTCCCCTCCCTATCCTCTGAGTCCCGTCCGGAAGGACACCCCCTACGATGGTCATCGTACTAACATCACCGCTGTAGGCAAAACAAACATCCAACTCACCAAAACCATCGCCCCCCCACCCGCTGTAAGCAAAACAAAAATCCAAACTCAAAAACCCCCACCAAAAAAACAGCGGAAAGCCCACAAAAGAGCCTCCCGCTGTCCGGTAAACCAAAAACTATTCAAAAAACCAAACTCAGTCCAGATATCCCTGTCTGTACAGCAGTTCCGCAATCAGAACCGCACCGCCGGCCGCACCGCGCAGGGTGTTGTGGGACAGACCTACAAACTTGTAGTCAAACAGCGTGTCGGGACGGAGTCTGCCTACGGTCACGCCCATGCCGCCGTAGATGTCACGGTCGATCTTCGCCTGGGGACGGTTGTCTTCTTCAAAATAGGTGATGAACTGCTTCGGTGCATGGGGCAGATCCAGCATCTGGGGGACACCCTGGAAAGATGCCCATTCGTTCAGGATGGTTTCCTTCGGCGGGGTGTTTTCAAAGCTTACAAATACAGCCGCAGTGTGTCCGTCGGATACCGGTACACGGATGCACTGACAGGTGATCAGGGGTTCCTTGGCTGACACGATGACGCCGCCGTGTACTTCGCCCCAGATCTTCAGCGGTTCCTTTTCGCTCTTTTCTTCTTCGCCGCCGATGTAGGGGATCACGTTGTCCACCATTTCCGGCCAGGTTTCAAAGTTCTTACCGGCGCCGGAGATGGCCTGGTAGGTGGTGACCACAACCTGCTTGATGCCGTACTTGCGCAGGGGCGTCAGGGCAGGTACATAGCTCTGGATGGAGCAGTTGGGCTTTACGGCGATGAACCCCTTCTTGGTGCCCAGCCGTTCTCTCTGGCTTGCGATAACGTCCAGATGGCTGTCGTTGATTTCCGGGATCACCATGGGCACGTCGCTGGTCCAGCGGTTGGCGGAGTTGTTGGAGATTACCGGGATTTCCGCCTTGGCATAGGCTTCTTCCAGCGCCTTGATCTCTTCCTTCTTCATATCCACGGCACAGAACACAAAGTCACATGCCGCCTTCATTTCGTCGATGTTTTCGGCATTGTGGATCACCATGTCGCCGATGCCTTCCGGAATGGGACATGCCATCTTCCATCTGCCTTCCACGGCTTCACGATAGGGCAGTCCGGCGGTTCTGGGGCTGGCGGCAAGAGCCGTGATCCGGAAATACGGGTGGTCGGCAAGCAGGGTGATGAACCGCTGTCCTACCATACCGGTGGCGCCTACGATCCCGCAGCGTAATTTTTCTTTCATGTTCTTTACCCCCTCATTCTGAATACAGCGGTGGTTTCTGCCAATGCCGCTGTTTCCTGTGACTGGATTCCCTTTGCAGGGTTCTTTTTGTATCTTTATACTATAGGATATGCTATAGTATAGCACACCTGTGGCGCAGTGTCAAACTTCACTTTCACCAAATCTCACTCAATAATGTGCATCAATTTTTGTTTTTATTTACCAGTTCTTTCCCCGGAATCCGGGAAGATCCGTCCTTTTCCGGGCAGAAAATCCCTTCTTCTCAGCCTTTCGGAATGAATATGCATCCGCTTTCCCGGATATCGCATCCGTCTGTGCCGCCTCTGCTGCTGACAATTCGGTATTCATATAATGAAACCGGGTAGTCTCCCTCCGCCCGGCAGCCCAGTACCTCCACTGCATCATATGCACCGGTGGTTTCTCCCGCTCCCTCCGGTACGGTCACGGTAATCTCTTCCGTCAGAGGAAATGTCCCGCAGGAGACACCGTTGACAAACACTTCCCCATAGTCCGCAGCCCCGGCTTCCAGCGCCATGGTCAGGGTCAGGGTATTCCCTGTGATTCTGCCGCCGGTGACGGTCATGACCTCGGAGGGCGTATACATTTTCAGGGATTCCAGCAGGGTTTCGGGTGAGGCAAACTGGGCCGTCATCCATTCCCGCCGGCCGGTGAGCCATGTCCGGTACAGATCCATCTCTTCGGTGAAGCTGTCCGGGTAATTCCAGCGCTCGTTGTCCCTGTCCGCCGCAGTCTGCAGTCCGGCCGCATACACTTCCATATCCGCCAGCGCCGCATCCATGGCGTCCCGCACGGTGTCGTCAAACCGCTCGTACAGCAGCAGCACACAGTAGGGATCCGTGAACATCGACCGGGACCATACCTGCCGCACACCGCCGCCGTGTACCCAGCCTGTGGGATTCTGTCCGCCCTCGCCCAGGTTCACGTGGTTCCCGCCGGCCCAGTCCATATCCCACACCGGGCCCCAGGTCAGCTTTCCGCCCCTGTCCAGGGAAAGGAAGGTGCTCTTGTACAGGATTTCCCCGTTCTTGAAGAATTCATTCACGAACCAGTAATCCGCAAAGGAGTCCATATCCATCAGATCCGCATAGTGATCCCCGTTTTCATTCCGGCGGGTGGGGGAGAAGATGGCGTCCTCCACGGACTGGAAGTAGTTCTTCACCCAGCGGAACATATCCCGGCTCTGCACCAGTGTATTGGGCGCGGTCACCATGTACATGACGCCGTTTTCCGTAGTGAACTGCGACGGTTCATCGTTGTAGGAGTCGTTCTCGATCAGGTATCCGCCGTCGATGGTCAGATCCAGCTCGTCTATGTATGCCGAAAGGTCATAGGTGCCGTTTGTCCCACGGGTGACCCAGGACAGGTCATAGGCCAGCTGCCGTGCCAGGGCTTCTTCCTTTGCACCGGATAGACCGTGGTCTTCTGCACAGAGGGATGCCACCGCTTCTGCCGCTTCCTCCCAGTCAAAGATGTCCACCCGTTCTTCGTCCACCCGGATGCTTTCGCAGAGCTGGTACAGGCCGCAGTATTCGCCGTTGTAGTACAGATCCACCCATACGGATTCACAGTACCACATCCCCAGTCTGCCGGACATTTCGTAGGACATAACATTCCGCAGATGGGTCCGTTCATACCAGTTGGCCAGCAGAACCCAGTGTTTGTTCTTCCCCATGCCGAACAGGTCGGCTTTGGTGTCCAGCTTCAGCTTGAAGGGCCGCTTTTCCTGCCCTGCGGAAGAGTTGCCCCGGAGCTTGATCTCGCCCCCGCCGCTGTATTCCGTTTTGCCCGCCGCCGTCACCAGCGTTACCTCTGCCGGCTTTGCTGCCGCTTTGGTCAGGCCGTAGTATCCGGTGCCGCAGTCGATGTACAGCGAAGCCACACCGGAAGGTGCCCAGCTCCGGGTTTCGTATCCGGCTACCCGCAGTTCCACCCGGGAATTCTCCGGCAGACCCGTGGTGAGAAACCGGCCCGTGGTGTTCCAGCGGAAGTCCGTCATGGTTCCGTCGGGGATATGCACCGTCACCCAGCAGTAGTCCGTACCCATGGGATACCCTTCGGCAATGAGCCAGCTGCCGTCCATGCCCAGCGAAACCTCTTCCCCGCTGACAATCCGCAGGGTGTATGTACGGGAAACCTCTCCGGCGGCGGCGGTCAGATGCACATAGACGCTGCCGTGCTCCGGTTTGGTGACAACGGCCGTGTTGCCGTCAATCTGCAGGTGTTCCGGGTTGTCACTGGTCCACACAATGGGCTGCCCGCCGGATTTTTGGGGGAGGGTGAAGTTGTATTCCACATGATCCGCCGTGTCCCCGGGAGATACCTGCAGGAACAGCGAATCCAGCCCGGGAGAGAATACCGCACTGTCCCACACCATCTCCGGCATGGCATACAGTCCGTCGGCAGATTTCCATCCCTTCCCGGGCAGCTCCTGCAGAGAGGAGGCGGATTTGGACTGGCCTATGCCGGCATGAGCGGTTCCGGCGGAGCTGAGATACCACACATTCTCCGACACCAGCGGTACCCCGTCGCCGCCGCAGATTGCCCGGCCTTTGTCCCCTTTGACCCTTGCCTGCCCGGTGACAATGACTCTGGAAAGCTCGCCAAGGTCAGAAGCACGGATCCGGCCGATGAGTCCGCTTGTGACGTCGGACTTGAACGCCGATACCTGCAGGCTGCAGTATATGTCGGTGACAGATACCCCTTCGTTGGAGCAGCCGGTATCGGTGTTGGTGCGGATCTGCCCGATGAGCCCGCCGACCCCCAGGGAACCGTCCCCGGAATTGGCCGTTACACTGCCGGACAGCACGGCAATATCGTCAATCTGTGCATACCCGGACACCTGCCCTGCCAGCGCACCCATGGTGTACACGTCGGAGAAATCCCCGGACAGGGAAACTTCCTTGAGAATCAGATTCCGGATTTCGGCGGGATCGGCAGGATTGTCAGACCCCACGCTGCCGAAGAGTCCCACATGTACCCGGACGGATTCGTGAAATTCCATGGTCAGTCCCCGGATGGTATGTCCTCTGCCGTCGAAGGTACCGGAAAACACATTGTCCCCGGCCACGATTCCGCAGTTTGAGGCAGAGCCGCCGATGGGTTCCATTTCCACCCCGGTCAGATCCAGATCGGTGGTCAGCACATAGTCCCCGTCCAGCGGATAGCCCTTTTCACGCCCGATGGATGCCAGCTCCTCGGCTGAACCGATGGCGATGGATCCGGCTGGCACGGGGATCGTATCGGGAACCCCGTACAGATGCGCCGTGTTGTCCGTCACCCAGACCACTTCCTCTTCCGCCGGCAGGGGAGCGGCATAAGGATCCTCTACGCCCTCTGCAGGGACGGAAGAACAGCCGGAAAAGATCCCTGCGGCAATCAGCACGGCGGCGGACAGGATCAGGTTCCGGAAAGACAGGAATTTCGGCATAAGTGGGACTCCTTTTCTGTTGATTCATACGTCCGTTGGGGCGGTTCCGCAAAATACACCGGAATCAGCCCGCTGCTTATATTGTACCTGATTTTATCCGGAAGGGCAAGGGGGGTGGGGGGATTATTTTATTGATTTGGTTTTCTTTTGTGTACAGCGGGGGAGTG
>JAFQGY010000291.1 GCA_017415325.1 Clostridia bacterium | reverse complement strand
TCCTCTGCGTCCTCTAGTCCGGCGCCTACACGCTGGTGAACCATGCGGATCAGGTTCTGCTGGACGAAAACCTGCGGATTTTGAGAGATAAGAAGTAAGGGATGGCTGACAAGAACGAAACTGGAGGATCTTTTGAAAAAGATCCCCCAGACCCCCTCAAAACTTTCAACTGGGGGGTGGCTGGATATAGTTTCTGCAATTCTGTTTGCATAGGGATGTTGCCTTTCCAAAGGCCGACGGAATAGTGGAGCGAGTTCGCAGGCACCGCACCTGCTCACCACAGGACGTTTTGAATTGCGGGATTTAGTTTTTGATTTTTTACATCCATAAAGGAGATACCATTATGTATAGAATCGGTCAGGAAGAAATTGATGCTGTCGCCAGAACGCTGATGAGCCGCGACTTTTTCAAGATCAACGGAAGCGGGAAGGAAGTGCTCCATTTTGAAGAAGAATGGAAGCAGACCATCTCCGCAGACTATGTGCTCACCATGACCTCCGGGTTTGCTGCGCTGTCTTCTGCCCTCATCGGCATGGGCGTGGGCCCCGGAGATGAAGTCATTGTGCCCGGGTATACCTATATTGCCTCTGCACTGGCAGTGACTGCTGTAGGGGCCATCCCGGTGATTGCGGAAATCGACGAAACCATGACACTGGACGCCGCCGACGTGGAAAAGAAGATCTCTCCCGCCACCAAGGTGATCATGCCCGTACATATCCAGGGCTTCCCCTCCAATATGGACGCACTGAAGGCCGTTGCCGAAAAGCATGGGCTGAAGATTCTGGAAGACGCATGCCAGGCTGACGGCGGTATGTACAAGGGACAGTATCTGGGTTCCATCGGGGACGCAGGGGCGTATTCCTTCAACTACTTCAAGGTAATCACAGCAGGCGAAGGCGGTGCGCTGGCCACCAGTGACAGAACCATCTACGAACGGGCCCTGATCTACCACGACGCCAGTGCCGTTGCCTTCTTCGGCGACCAGCTGGACGGCATTACCCAGCCCCTGTTCGGCGGTACGGAATTCCGTGTGTCCGACGTGACCGGCGCCATCATGCGGGAGCAGCTGAAGCGGATGCCCGGGATCCTGGCAGATCTGCGGAAGAACCGGGATGCTCTGGCGGCTCTGGTCTGCGGCGAAGGCAAGGCCACCCAGGCACCCTCCAACGACATTGCCGGGGACTGCGGCACTACGCTGGCACTGCGGTTTGACACAGCGGAAGCATGCCGTGCATACCAGGCCAAGTGTGCGGCAGGCGGCATCGGGCTGACCATTCCGATCGACACCGGCAAGCACGTATACACCAACTGGACCCAGATCATGGAAAAGCGCGGCGCACTGCACCCGGCCATGGACCCCTTCAAGATGGAAGCCAACCAGGGCCTGCAGATGGACTACACCATGGACATGTGCCCGAAGACGCTGGATCTGCTGAACCGCACCGCATATGTTGGCATCAGCCCCGACTGGAACGAAGCGGACATTGCCCGGATCGCAGAAGTGATGAACAAGTAAGTGTTACGGATCTCCGGAATATACGACATTCCCCGGATCCCCCGGAACATACAACAGAAAAAAGACGTCCTTTCCGAGAGTGGGGAGGACGTCTTTTGGTTTTGCGGCGCTGCAGAGGGGCAGAGAATGGCGGACAGAATACAACACAAAAACGACCTGCAGTTCCAAAGGAGAACCGAGTCTCCCCATACTGCAGGCCGTTCTTCATTTCATTTCAAAATATAGCAGCAGATCGTTCAGTGCTTCTTGGATACAGCGTAGCCTGCGAGAGATACTACAGCAGCTACAGCGGCGATCACGCCTGCATCAAAGGTCTGGGGAGCGGCGGGAGCTTCCACAACAGTGTCCACCACTTCTGCTTCTGTTTCAACCACAGGAGCTGCACCCAGAATCAGGGTACCGAAGTTATAGGGGTCAGTCCAGGATTCCTGGCCTCTTGCTTCGTTGGCGTACTTCCATACGGACTGGCCGATACGGGTGTTTTCATCGGCGCCTGCCATGTTCAGACAGATTTCATAACCGATCTTGTCGCCTTCCTTGAAGGTCTTGTATGCAGCCAGAGGCATTCTGACTTCCACATTCCAACCCTTGTCGGTTTCCACTACGTAGGATTCGATTACATCATAGTAACCGTCCAGTTCCATAACGGTGTCGCCTTCCTTGGAGTGGGTTTCGGGTTCATCGAAAGTAGGAGCAATGTTGGTGTAACCGGCATACCCGTCTGCACCCAGACCACGGTAGGAAGTGCCGTCTTCACCCTGTACGGTGGCATAGTTGTAGTTCAGCATGAAGCCCAGAGCGTCCTGGTTCCACAGGTCATCCTTCACGATACCGTTGGGATTGGGGTCGGTTACTTCTGCGAAGAAGTATACGTAGGTGCCGTCCCACATGGACCATACAACAGCAGAAGACTTTTCGCTGCCGATGTCGCTGTAGTCGGATTCTACAAAGTCGGCAACCTTGATGGATTCGGCATAGTCCCAGCCGGCGTCCTTTTCACCGTCGATAAATTCGGGCGTACCGAATACAGCGGTGGTAACAGCGTCATGTGCGGAGGCGGCAATGCCCATGCCCAGCATCATAGCGGCTGCCAGTGCAACAGAGAGAAACTTTTTCATGTTTTCTTCCTTCCTTTTTTCCTTGAATGTACAAGCCGTATGTAAGAGGGTATCAAAAATCCCGCAGTATCGGCTTATTTCTGCGGCATCTTTTATAGTATACCATATTTCCTTTGGAAATGCAATACTTCTCACGAAATCCAAAAATAAAAACACATCAAACTACCCGAAAAGGCAAATATTTTTTCCATGTCAAAAAAACGGCTCACCGTCCCGGGAAAAATCCATTTCGGCAAGCCGTTCTCTATTTAATTACAATCTGAATTCTGCATTCTGCATTCTTATTTTACTTCAGCATTCCGGCCAGAATATCCTTCGCCTGGGCCAGAGCATCGGCAACCTTGTCCAGATCCTTACCGCCGGAGGTAGCGCTGTCGGGACGTCCGCCGCCCTTACCGCCGGTTACAGCGGATACAGCCTTCAGCAGGTTCCCGGCGTGTGCACCGGCTGCAATGGCGTCCTTACCGCAGGCGGCAACAAAGTTCAGCTTGTCACCCTGCTGCAGTGCGAATACGGCCACAACATTGAAGTACTTGTCCCGGAGGGTGTCGCACAGGCCTCTTGCGGAATCCAGAGCGGTGCTGCCCAGATCCCCGGCAATCAGCTTCACGGCGCCTACGTCTACGGCATTCTTCAGAATATCGTCCAGCTTGGAAGCGGCCATCTTGGCGTTCAGGGCTTCGATTTCCTTCTTGGCAGCAGACAGGTCGGCCATCACGGCGGCGGCACGGTTTGCCACTTCATGAGGATTCTGTGCCTTGAGCACCTTGGCGGTTTCGTGGATGGTGTTGTCCTTTTCGGCCAACAGAGCCAGAACACCGGTACCGGTTACGGCTTCGATACGGCGCACGCCTGCAGCCACGGAGGATTCGGATACGATCTTGAACAGACCGATCTTGCCGGTGTTGTCGCAGTGGGTACCGCCGCACAATTCGGTGGAGAAGTCGCCCATCTTGACCATGCGCACCTCAGAACCGTACTTTTCGCCGAACAGAGCCATAGCCCCTTCTGCCTTTGCGGTTTCGATGTCGGTCACCCTGGTTTCGATGGCGTTGCCTGCCAGAATGTTCAGGTTCACCAGAGCTTCCACCTTGGCCAGTTCTTCAGCGGTCAGGCCCTGGAAGTGGGTGAAGTCGAAACGGCATCTCTGGCTGTCCACATAGGAACCGGCCTGTTCCACGTGGGTGCCCAGTACCTTCCGCAGAGCAGCCTGCAGCAGGTGGCACGCAGAGTGGTTTCTCCTGATGGCGTCACGGCGGGTGTCGGTGATGTCCGCAGTCACTTCGTCGCCCACCTTGATGGAGCCGCCGGCCACGGTGCACAGGTGCAGGTATACGCCGTCGGTCTTCTTGGTATCGTAAACGGTCAGCAGGTTTTCGTCCTTGTAGATGTTACCGGTATCGCCCACCTGACCGCCGCCTTCGCCGTAGAAGGGAGTCTTGTCCAGCACAACGGTGCAGTCGCCTTCGGAAACTTCATCTACCAGCTGATCTTCGGCAAGGATTGCAAGCACCTTACAGCCGGTAGTGCGGTAGTCGGTATAGCCGGTGAAATTGGTCTGGGGCAGGTCTTCCAGCAGGTTCTTCGATGCATCGCTCCAGCCGGAGATGTTGGCTCTGGCTTCTCTTGCACGAACCTTCTGCTGCTGCATGAGCATCTTGAAGGTGTCTTCGTCGATCTTCAGGTTCGATTCTTCTGCGATTTCCTTGGTCAGGTCGATGGGGAATCCGAAGGTGTCGTACAGCTTGAACACTTCTTCGCCGGAGATGGTGTCGGCACCCTGCTTTACAGCGCCGGAAATCAGGTCGCCCAGGATGTTCAGCCCGGCGTCGATGGTGGCGTTGAACCGGTCTTCTTCCATGGACATAACCTTGCGGATATAGTCGGCCTTTTCGCCCAGTTCGGGGTAGCCGGCCACGTTCTGTTCGATGACAACGTTGCACACGTCGATGAGGAATTCTCTGTCGATGCCCAGCAGCTTCCCGTTGCGGACAGCTCTGCGCAGGATTCTTCTCAGGACGTAGCCTCTGCCTTCGTTGGAGGGGATTACGCCGTCGGAGATCATGAAGGTCGCACCCCGTACGTGGTCGGTGATGACACGGATGGAAATGTCGTTCTTGGCGTCCACGCCGTACTGCTTGCCGGAGATTTCCACAACCTTGTCCAGAATCCGCCGTACGCCGTCCACTTCAAACATGTTGTCCACGCCCTGCATTACACAGGCCAGACGTTCCAGACCCATACCGGTGTCGATGTTCTTGTGTTCCAGTTCGGTGTAGGTGCCGTCGCCCATGTTGTTGAACTGGGAGAACACGTTGTTCCAGATTTCCATGAAGCGGTCGCAGTCACAGCCGGGGCCGCAGTCGGGAGAGCCGCAGCCGTACTTGATACCGCGGTCAAAGTAGATTTCGGAGCAGGGGCCGCAGGGGCCGGTGCCGTGTTCCCAGAAGTTGTCTTCCTTGCCCAGCCGCTTGATATGGTCAGCGGGCACGCCGATTTCGTTCACCCAGATATCGAAGGTTTCGTCGTCTTCTTCGTAAATGGACGGATACAGCAGGTCTTCCGGAATTTCCAGAGTCTTGGTGAGGAATTCCCATGCCCATGCGATGGCTTCGTGCTTGAAGTAATCCCCGAAGGAGAAGTTCCCCAGCATTTCGAAGTAGGTACCGTGGCGTGCGGTGTGACCAACCCGTTCCAGGTCAGGGGTACGGATACACTTCTGGCAGGTGGTAACCCGGTTTCTCGGGGGAATCACTTCGCCGGTGAAGAACTTCTTCATGGGAGCCATCCCGGAGTTGATCAGCAGCAGGGACTTGTCGCCCTGGGGTACGAGGGAATAGGAAGGCAGTCTCAGGTGCCCTTTGGATTCAAAGAAAGAGAGATATTTTTCTCTCAGGTCATTCATAGAGGTCCATTGCATGACGTTTATTCTCCTTTTTCTGTTATCTTACATATTGCGCCAGTTTATCATAATATCTTATTATAGCACCTTTACGGGGGGATTGTCAACGTGCTTTTTACTGGATTTTTGAACAATTTTTTGCTTTCTTTGGGCAGGGCTACAGGGGGGAAGGGGGGGTGCTTTTGCTTACAGCGGGGTGGGGGATTCTATGGCCATAGAAAGGAGAAGATGGCTTTGGGTTCTGCTTACAGCGGTGATGGTTTTCTATGACCATAGAAGGGGGAAGAGGGTTTTCGTACTGGCTTACAGCGGTTTGATTTTTACTAAGACCTTAGTAGGGGGTGTCCTTCCGGACGGGACTCAGAGGATAGGGAGGGGAGAGGTAGGTGCTCAGACGCCGCTCCTTCTCCCCTCCCTA
>JAFQGY010000290.1 GCA_017415325.1 Clostridia bacterium | reverse complement strand
CCAGAAGGTTCGGACCTTGATGCTCCGTTTATACCGTTTGGAAGCGGCTTCGGCAAGGTCGGTGAGATAGGCGGCATAAGCGGGAGAAGCGAAAAGCTGCTCATCGGTGATGGACAGCTTTTCATTCTCGATTCGTTTTCGGATTGCCAGATGTGATGTTCTCATACTTCTTTATCATCTCCTTCGTTAACTCCCGTCCCACCAGCTCGTCCACCGGAACACCGAAATATTCGGCGGTACAGCAGACGAACCATGCGGGCGGCAGACGTTTACCGGATTCGTATCCGGCGTAAGTATTCCTTGTAACTCCCAGTTTCTGCGCAAGTCTGGCCTGCGACAATCTCGGAAACCGAAAAAGCCGCAGACGCTTCAGATTGCATGAAAAATACTGTTCGCATCCTGCGGTATAGACTTTTTGACTACCCGGAAGGATAATTTGCTTTTGTTTCATTCATTGTCCCCCTCAGTGACACTTTGGAGAATTTTCCGTAAGGGAAATTCTCAGGAGTGAGCTAGTATTCGCCACTCCGCCACTAAAGAAAATGCTCACTCAATGCTCCTTTCTGAAATAAAATCAGTTGAACTGTGGTCTGAGACAGGACTCCAGAATATCCGCACGGTTTTCGGGATCACTTGAAACCGATGCCAGAACCGTGTACTGTGCCGCTTCCAGTTCATTCTTACAGATCATATAGGACTGTACCCATGAAATCAGCTCACGGACACCGCAGCATCCGTCGGTAATCATGGTCTCCCGACACCGCTCCGCGATGTTCTTCACCGTTTCCGCCATCTTCCGGATGACATTCATGTCCGTACATCCTGTGATACCCGACACACGTTTGGTCAGGACATCCACCGAAGGTTCTTCCATGTCAATCACCAGATTCATACGGCTGATGACCGACTGATTCATGGCTTTGCATCCTGCGTAATCGTTGTTGGTCGTCACCACAACCACAGTATCCGGATGGCGTGTGATCTCCTCGCCGGTCGGCAGAGTGATCGCGGCGCACCGGTCGAGGAGAGAGTTCAGACCAACCAGTACCCCGGGATTCGCAATAATGGACGGTTCCTGCAGTTCCACGACATAACCATGCCGCATCGCCTGCACAAAGGGAGTGTCCACATAACGAAATCTCTGGTGAGACTCTTTTTCGGGTGCGTTCTCCGTTTGTTCCTTTCTGGTGTTCTGTGCAATCACTTCCACCAGTTTTTCATAAACCGCATCTTCTGTGATTTCTTCATCGTACACACCGCAGAGCTTTTCATAAGCCGTCGGCGGATCGAATCGGATGTCATCGAAAGTGGGCAGTTCACCGGACACACTGTTTTGCACAGGTGCTTCCTCCATATCCGGGAGCATCTGACCGAGAAGGTCGAAGATTTCCGTGTTGGCGGAACAGGTGATATGCACATACGGCAGTCCCAGTCCGGCGGCAATCGCTTTGGCTCCTTCCGTTTTCCCTGTACCGGCCGGTCCGCGCATCATGAAGTTGCGCATGGGCTGATGAGAAACGGATGTGACTTTGGCGTGCTGACAAATGGTGACGACCTCCTGCGGAATCACATACCAGTCGGGAATGTTCGGAATCAATCCAGCTTCCGCAGAGGTGAATTTTCTCTCGGAAAAGCCGTATTTTCCTGCAAAGTCTTCCTTATTTATATAGGCAGACACAGGCGCAGGTGCGGCTCCCGCTTTCAGAATCTCAAAGCTGCCCATGAGAACGGAAGTGGGGGAATACACGTTGCTGTCCAGATTCAGCTTGGTGAACGGCTGGACATTGCCCGTGTTCGGGATCGTGAGTTTGATTCCGGAATTGTCCGATGCACTGGGATGAGCAATCCTGCGGTACACGTTGTCGCAGAGAACAAACGCGGCATCTTCCGCTTTCTGCATATCGCTGTAGTTGTCCTTCCTGCATTCCAGCAGTGTGGTATAGTTTTCGCTGAACTCACCGTCCTCCAGAAACAGAGGCATGAGAGCGAAAAACATCGCCGCTCCGCTGTTGCCGTTTTCAGTCAGGGTGTAATTGCTCATATTCCCGCTTCCGTCAAAGGAACTTGCGATAAACTTGCCGGACTTCCTGTTGAAAACCACAGTATGTGTCTCGCCGGGACGATGGCTGGGATATTCCGCAATCACCATGTCATTCTGCGCACCGACCGCTCCCTTTGCGGTAGACGGATCGGCTTCCAGCTCCATATACGCCAGAATTCCGCTGAGGGTGGCTCCGTGGAGTGTGGATTTTGCTGTCCGCGAGGTATTGTGGCAGGACTTGATGTCCGTCCGCACCGTTTCAATGTCATCAAAGGGCTTGGGGATTGGATAACTCCATGTCCATCGTTCAAACAGTTTGTTCGTACTCATGTCTTCCTCCTACCATGTGACAACCAGCCGGTCATCTGCAATCCTTGCGTTCAATCCGTCATTCGCCATTTCCGCAACAAGAGTATTCCATCCGTCCGTTTCCGGGAAATCGTCGATCTGTTCTTCTGTGGTATCATTCACCCGGATTTCTCCGTCTTCGGTAATTTCCATACGCTTGAATCCGCGGGTATTCAGATCAGTAATCACATCGGTGAGAATGTCCCGTCCGAGGAACTTGTACCAATTCTCCGCTTCATTGATTTCTGGTATATCCTCCAAATCGTCATCTTCCGGAGGCTCAAAGTCAAAGGGATCTTCTTCAGGTTCTTCCGGTAAGGTTTCTTCCTGCGTCTCTGTTCGATCATTTACCTGCTTTGCCAGAATCACCACAGCGGCAATCAGCCATCCGAATCCGTTGAGGATCAGGAGCCAGTCACAGAGGTTGCCTCTGGTGAATGCCATGATGAGCAGAGTGGACACAATCAGATAGCGAATGCTTTTCTTCAAAATCTTGTTTTCCATCACTGTAATCCTTCCTTAAACAGAAATAAAAAAAGAGGAATTGTCTGAACGAAATCATGTAGATTCATCCTGACAATTCCTCATGCGGGGGATTGCTGCTTAAAACGGGAGTTCATCGTCGTCGCCGAGTTCTTCAAACTGTGCCTGCATCTCCGGAGGAGTACCCATACTGGTGTATGCGGGCTGTGCATATGTCTGAACCGGCGGCTGTGCGGACTGCGTGGTTTCATCCTTTGCCTTGGCGGGTGCGGCATATCCCCAGTCCTTCACATCAATGTTGAGAGAGATTCCGGGTTTGCCATCCCTGCTCAGCCATGCTTTGGCATCGAGATCGCCTGCAAGGTAGATCAGACTGCCTTTCTTCACACCGGCACGGAGAAACTTCTGGGCTTCATCCCCCTTGATCCATCCGGTATAATAGTTCGTGTGTTCCTTTTCGCCGTACCCTTTGTTGACAGCGGCATCCACTCTGGTATAGAGGGTACCGTTTTTGTCCGTCTGGAGTTCCGGATCCTTCGTGGGTCTGCAAATGATTGTGATCTGGCTTAACATGGTAAGCTCCTTTCTGCGGGGTTTCCCGCTGTAAAATATGAATATATAAAAAGAGCCACAAGCGTACCAAACCCATGAGGGTATGGCATTCCTGTGACTCTGATTACAAACCTAACGACGCACCGATGTGCGTTATGAGCAGCCGGGGCTGACCATAGAAATAACTGTTATGCTGATAGTATAACACAAGATGTGGGATTTGTCAATGGGTGGTTTCAATATATCGCCAATAGAATACGTCAATGGAATCAGCTTGAAAAATATGAGCGAAACAAATGTAAATAAAAGCCGCATTCTGTTGAACAAAATCCTGTACTGTGTTATAATCTGAATAGCACAAACAGAATATCATCCGAAGAAAGGAGATTTGAAGATGAGTATTACATATAATAAAGAATCCTTTACCCGTGCAGACTTTCCGGATGACAGAACCTATGAAGCCGCCTGTCTGCTGCAGAAACTGGAAAACACTCCGCCGCCTTCTTATCCGGATCCTTTCCGGGTACGTACAATCAATACCTGCCGGTTTATTCTGGAAGATGATTGTCTGGCAGCAAAATACGAAACACCCAAGCGAGGATTCCGATATAAACAAGCCGTGGAAGATCATTTTGAACTCCCCTGCACGTTGGAGGTATGGGATTCAAAGGACTCTGACAACAATCTTCTGCCAAATGAGATATTGACTCAGGTGGGAAAACATGATCCTGCACTGGCACTGAAAATCTGGCTTTGGATGCTTGATACTTTCATGCCGTACCTGCATATCGAAACAGGAGAATATATCCTTCTGATCGAAGCTGTACTGGAAGATATGGAGAGCTTCCTGCCGCAGGAAGTCAATGACCTGATTGTCAGAGAACTGGAACACAATTCAGAACTGCTTGACATGATTTCAGATGCATCTGTTATACAACATGTTCAGTATGACTATATAATCTATTATTCTTCTACGATTGAGAAATGTGATAATGCCTGCCGGATCATCAATGCATATCTTGACAACACTCCCGAAATAAAGGTCTGCCGAAGAATGTTCTTCGATCTGGTGAGTCGTTTTTGCGATTTTGAAAGCAAAGAGGCGATGCAGAAGTTTGAGACAGAAATCTGGTATAAGGTTGGCACTCATCCGTATTGGAACAGTGCAGAAGGACAGTCTCTTCGTGTATACATCAATGACTACATTGCAGATTATTACATGGAATACGATCAAGGAATCTGACTACGCCCGGAAACCTCTGAACCATACTTCATGAAACCGCCCGACAATAAACTACTACCAGAATAACATACATATAAAATTCTGAACCAGTTATCCTGACACATATCACATAAACATAGCCATGCAGATTGACAAGCATCGAATTTGCATGGCTATTTACATTTTAATTCATGGTGTAATATCTTTCAGCTTTCCGTATATATCTCTGACACATCCAA
Organism: Clostridia bacterium; assembly: GCA_017415325.1. Classification (GTDB taxonomy): domain Bacteria; phylum Bacillota; class Clostridia; order Oscillospirales; family CAG-272; genus UMGS1696. Next base: position 3,239 of record JAFQGY010000290.1, on the reverse strand, counting down.
TAGGGTTTACTCTATTGGAGAACAAAAACATATTGCCAATAAGGTCATTTTTCGCACTTGTGGAGATGTTTTCATCCACAATAAACATATACCACCCTATTGGTGAAATCGGAGGTTTTATGAAGGTAGGTTACATCCGTGTATCCACGGCAGAACAGAATGAGGCCCGACAGGAAGTCCTTATGGAACAGCTCGGCGTTGAAAAAGTCTTCATGGATAAGATGAGCGGTAAAAGCAAGGATCGTCCGCAGCTGCAGGAAATGATGCGGTTCGTCCGAGAAGGAGATGTTGTAATCGTTGAATCTATTTCACGGTTTGCCCGCAACACGAAGGATCTCCTCAGTCTGATCGATGAACTGGAACAAAAGAAAGTTTCCTTTGTGAGTCAGAAGGAAAACATTGATACAGAAACACCATCCGGCAGGTTTATGCTGACGGTCTTTGCAGCACTCAGCCAGCTGGAACGGGAAACCACTCTGCTCAGGCAAAGTGAAGGAATCGCCATTGCCAAGCAGGAAGGTAAGTATAAAGGAAGAAAACCGATCGAGATTGACGAAGAGTTATTCCGGGAACAGTACCTGTTATGGAAAGCCGGGAAAACACAGCCGAAGTACATCTGCCAGAAACTGGGGATTTCGTATAATACATTCAGGCGGCGGGTTGGAAAATATGAAGCAGAACATGGAATCAAATCCAACCATAAACATAGATAATGCCCTCTTCAAAATTTCAGGTATTTCCTTGTACCGCTTCATTCCTTACCACTTCATTTCAGTAAAAGTATCCCACCCGCCGAGCACCGGTTCGTCTGCCTTGAAATACTGCCAGTTCGACGAATACAAATTTCCACGCAAACGGGCCAGCCGTGACGTAATTTCCGGCTAGTTTTCGCATATCGTTCATGGACACATCAACAATCCCGCATTCCACACACTTCACCAGTTCTCCCACCGACAGCTGATTCTGCTTCACCAGCCGCATCAGCTGTTTTTCTGTATCATTTATATGGACAACTGAGCCAATTAACACGGAATAGTATATTTTAACGTATATTACCGTAATGTTCGAGAAGTTTGCGGAAGTCATCCCGTTCACGCAGCGGCGCCGCCCAGCTTTGTTGAAATAATCCGAGAATATATTCTGTTTCCGTCATATCTGCCGCCTCCATCAGTTCATCGGTAATTGACAGTGTGTATCCTTCCGGAATACCGGTTGTGAATGTATATTCTTTCGGAAGACGGTCATAACGGTAAATATCACGCAGACATTTTTCCGCTGTTTCAACAGCTTCATCAAACAAATTCGCACGGACACAGTCCACACACTCATGATAGTACAGATGCGCCGTATGGAAATACAGTTTTCCGAGGTCTTCACCGCAGAACATATTAATCATGGTAATGGCACGATGGTACAGCTCACGTTTCTTTTCGATTGGTTTCACCCATTCGATATAGAAATCGATATTCTGTGCCAGTGACTGCATCTGCCAGTACAGATAATTCCGGTATTTATCCGGCGTGTCCGGATGATCGACGGAGTTGTACAGGTTGACGATCTTCTGATGCCGCAGTTCAAACGGAACATTGTCCAGAAGCATTTTTTCACCCTTATCAAGACGTCCATCCGATGCATACAGTTCTGCAAGTTCGGAGAATGCGGTCAGACGTTTGATTTCATCCGTACATTTATCGATGATTGTGCGGCAGCATTCTTCGATTTTTTTGAAATTCTTTTTCCGTGACTTTTGAACCTGATCGTCCTCGCCGTAAAATTCCGGATCAAGCACCGCGAACACAATGTAATTATTCATCAGTTCAAAATCATTCGGAAATTCTGTCATCAGTGCAATCAGTTCATCAAAATGCGCCTGTTTGATCTCTTTTGTCTGACGATAGGCATATGGCTTGTAGTCGTCGTACCATTTCTGTATCTTCGCACGCTTGACTTCCTCATTCACACCGAGCAGTTCGTCCGTTGTGATGCCGAAATACGACGCAATCGGCACGATCAATGTTACATCAGGCAGACTTTCACCGCGTTCCCACTTTGAAACGGCAGGAATCGTCACGCCGACAGCGACTGCAAGAGTCTCCTGTGTGATATTTTTCATCTTCCTCAGTCTGCGAATGGTCTCACCAAGATTGTTTGTCATAGAATTCTCTCCTTCCGGAACTTTCAATAGGATTTGGTTGTCCGATGCACATCATGCTTACAGTATACCCCATTGTTTACGGAATTTCAAGAAACGTCTCGGCAAGAGAATTCTACCGATAGTATAATTTCTATACTTGTTCCCGAAATTTTATCCGTTTTCCGGATAATATATCAGCAGAGGTGGGCTTTGCAGTATCCAATACAGCTGTCATGACAGTCGTAAAGATTATACCTGTGGTAGAATTTTATTGCCGAAGCGTTTCTTGAATTTACACAGACGGTCGGGTATACTGTAAGTATAGTGTACAGAAAGGCCCTATATCTTCATGAAACGATTCCTCTATTACCTTCGCAACATGGACAACAGTACGACTACCTTCCGGGAACTGTACGAAGGTGCTGTCCTGCTGCAATATCCTCCCAAATACGACCCACTGCGGGACGAGTATATTCCCTATCCGCCGGAAGAAGGGGAAAGCAATGTGTATTATACCGATTTGTATTCATTCCGGATTGAACATACCCATAAGCTGGCTCAGGATAAGCCGACCGTCGTCTTGCAGATTCCCTGCGTACATTTCGGTATCTGCGAACCCTCGGATGCTGCTGCGGATTTTTGCCTTCGTCAGTGGATTCGGCAAGTGGACAGACTGAATGATGAATTGACTAATCATAGCCGGACGGAAAAAGAGAACGGGAAATACGAAATCTATCGACCTGCCGGAAAACGGATACGGAACAATGCAGCGTTCTTTGCAGAATGTGCCGGTAAGGATTATGAATACGGCAGCGGCAACGTCCTTCTCATGCAGACAGACACACTGCCTCCGCCGGAACTGTGTCTTTGTCTGCGGATGCAAATTCAACTCCCGCATAAAAAACTGAAGAAAATCATGCGGATGTTTCAGCGGGATTTGCTGGATGCTGTAGAAGATTTTATTCAAACCTTTGACCGGGTCGGATTTGCGGATGCGTTGGAACTGGCCGACCGGCAGACACAAATTCGCAGATGGCTGGCAGACAGTCCGTACTGTGCTTTTCTGGCGAACGGTTCGGTATTTCCCAGAAAGTCGGGAACCGAT
>JAFQGY010000289.1 GCA_017415325.1 Clostridia bacterium | reverse complement strand
TGCAGATGACCTGACACAGGAGACGTATCTGGCAGCCCTGACGACTATCCGCCGGGGGAGAAAGATCCAGTACCCCAAAACCTGGCTGGCAAATACACTGATGCACCTGTGGAACAACCGTCTCCGGGAGAAATACCGCATGGTCACGGTGACATATACGGAGGGGATACCGGAACCCACAGAAGAAATTGTCACCTCCCCCCAGGAAGAAACCGAACTGCGCATGCATATAGCTTCTCTGACAAAGTTGTATCGGGATGTGATTGTCCTGCATTACATCGGCGGTCTCACGGTGGAGCAGGTGGCAGAGCGGCTGGCCATCCCGGCAGGTACTGTCAAACGGCGTCTCCATGACGGAAGGGAGAAAATACGAAAGGGGAAAGAAAAGATGGAAACAAAGGAACTGGAACGGATTACACCCATGCAGGTGAGCCTGAGCTGGACGGGGACATATCCGGGAGATGAACTGATGAATCTGGCACGTGGGAACCTGATGCAGCAGATTCTGGCCTGTACATATGCAAAGCCGATGACACAGGAAGAAATTTCTGAAACCATACAGATTCCGGTATATTATTTTGAAGATCTGTTGGAGAAAGCTGTGGAGCAGGAATTGGTGATAAAAAACGGCGATAAGTTCTGCACCAATGCGTATCTGCGGACTTTAGACAGGGAGCAGGAAGAATGGAACGATACAGTACAGTATGTGCAGGAAAACCTGTCTCCTTTTCAGAAATGTCATGAACGCATCGAAACTGCTGTGGATGCAATGTCGTTTTCACACAGTATATCGTCCGTACAGATGCAAAAATTGAAACGATTCGCATTTCTGGAAACACTGCAGACCGTCAAAGGAGATTTCACAGAAAAGAATATTGATCTCCCTGTGCATAAAAGCGGTTGTGCATGGCTGCTGATCGGAAAAATGGTACCCCTGGGCTGGGTAGGTTCAAAAGATGTGGACATTCTGGCAGGACATCGGACATCCGGATATCAGTATGCATCGGACAAACCGGAATGTCAGCTTCATGAATTTGATACAACCTTGTGGGACTGTCCAAACCGATATATGTATAAAAACTGGCTGTGGTCGATGTGCAATCTGCTGTATGCTGTGTTCCGGGAAGCGGATCCATTGTCATGTGGTGTACCTGCGGATATGCTTGAGGCGATCCCTCAGTTCAAAGAGTATGGTCTATTCCGTGAGAAAGAAGGAAAACTGCAGGTGGACATCCCGATTCTGACACGGGAAGAATACGCTCTTGTGAATGCCTTGTGTCAAAAGGAATCGGATCTTCTGCGGGAATCCATTGCAGAATCACTTACCGTATTTCAGAAGACACAGTATAAGACTGCACCGTCCCATCTTGGTATCAATGCCGAGTTCTGGACAGATAAACACGCACTCTGGCACCTGGAACCTGCTGTGTACCGTACCTTATATGACCATGGCATTCATCTGAAGGATGTGGACTACTGCTGTCCGCCGGCTGTGTTTGTTATAGACTGAATAAAAAATCTCCCCCGATACGCCGCATTGGTATACCGGGGGATAACTATTTACAGAATATTATTCAAAGAACAGTGCTTCCACGTCAGCGTAATGCTTGGCAACAGCCTTTTCGTTCTTCTGGTAGTGGGAAGTAATATCGGTGGACTTCTGAGAACCGATCAGGGTTTCGATCCAGAAGGAACAGCCCTTCCAGTTGTCGAATA
>JAFQGY010000022.1 GCA_017415325.1 Clostridia bacterium | reverse complement strand
GAGGGGTGGGAGGTCTCGGAGGGTAGGGGAGGGGAGATGACTGGCACCTGAAGTCAATTTCTCCCCTCCCCTATCCTCTGAGTCCCGTCCGGAAGGACACCCCCTCTATGGTCATAGAGAATCCCCCACCGCTGTAAGCCAGTACGAAAACAATTCCCTCCTATAATTATAAAAACCCCCACCGCTGTAAGCAAACCAAACACCTGAAATACAATCCCCCCTCCTCCTGCAAAAAAATAAAGCAAAAAAAGGAGAAACGCCCCATGCCTATGATCACCTTGCCCAACGTAAACGAACGGAAACATGTCCATATCATCAATCCCTGTGCCGGGGACGGACGACTGTATGAAGGTGTAAAAAAGGCCGTCTCCCAGACCGGGGAGGAAGTGCGGCTCACCGAAGGTCCCGGGGACGTGGAGAAAATCTGCCGGGAGGAAATTGCCAAAGATCCCTTTGTGCATCTGGTGGTGTATGGCGGGGACGGAACCGTGCATGAAGCCGTCAACGGCATACAGAACTCCGGGAGAGCACTGACTGCCTCCTTTTCCGTCATTCCCGCCGGATCCGGCAACGACTTTTCCGCCTATGCCAATAAAGCCGCCGGATTCACCCCGCCCGACCTGCAGCATCTGGATCTGGTGAAAACCACCCGGAAGAAAGCAGACGGAGCAGAAGAGGTGCGCTGGTTCGCCAACAGCCTGAATCTGGGGTTCGACGGACAGGTGGTGCTGGAGGCCGACCGGTATAAGCACCAGAAGGGCCTGCGGGGGAATACTGCCTATATCGCCGGGGTGGCAACGGTGCTGCTGAAAAAACGGGCCGTGCCGGTGAAAATCACTCTGGAAGGCATTACCGACAGGGTATCCGGCGCCGGCCGTACCGACGGACAGTGGGGCAGCCTGACGGAAACATGGAACGGCGATTCCCTGTCTGTGGAAGGGGAAATCCTGCTGACCGCCTGCGCCAACGGCCCCTTCTGCGGCGGCGGGTTCAAGGGTGCACCCCTGTGCAGCATGACGGACGGTCTGATGGATGTGCTGGTGGTGCAGAATATCACCCGGCGGAAGTTTGTCTCCATGGTGGGCGCCTACCACGACGGGACTTTCATCGGGGAGGACGGGCAGGTAAAGCCCCGGTTCCGGGAGGTTCTGCGGTATTTCCAGTGCAGAAAAATGCACCTTCTGACGGAAGAGGGATACTGCCTGGACGGAGAAGTCTACGACAGCGCCGTGGATCTGACGGTGGAACTGGTGCCGGAAGCGGTATGGTTTGCGTCACTGTAAGAGAAGTAAGAGGTAAGAAGTAAGAGATAAGAAATAGGCTGTGACAGGAAAAATCCGGCTGACGGGGGATTTCCCTGCCAACCGGATGCTGCTTTTTCAGTTTTTCATTTTTTTCGGGACAAGCAGGATGATGACGACCACTACTGCGGCGGCGGCCAGAAGCGCAAGCAGGATCCCGCCCCAGGACATGCCGGTGTCTTCTTTGGTGTCTGCGGGGGATTCCGTGGTTTCCGGGGCACGGTCATCGGTCATGCCGTCACCGTTTGTGTCTCCCAGGGTGGCGCCGTCTCCTGCGGTTTCGCCCGGGAGCAGATCATCGGCGGCCGGATCATCGGCGAGCCCGTCATTCCCTGTATGATTCCCTGCGGGGCTGTCATTTCCGCTGAGTCCGCCATTTCCGGCGATCACGCCATTCCCGGCATTGTCTCCGGCGGGGGTGTCGTTTCCTGCGGCGTTGTCCGGGAGAATGCCGCTGCCGCCTGCATTGCCGCTGGTATTGTTTCCGGCGGTGTTGCCGTCCGTGAGACTTCCGTTGTCTGGGGCGTCTGTCAGATTGCCGTCGGGGACATTTCCGTTGTTTCCTTCTGCCGCATTTCCGGCGTCACGGCGGTTCCCGAAGATGTTTTCCGCCGCCCCTCTGACAGCGTCCGCTGCGTCTTCCAGCATGCCGCCCACAGTGTTTCCTCCGGTTCCGCCGGTGACGGTATCGGGATTTCCGCCTGTGTTTCCGCTGGCTGCAGCGTACAGAGGCAGGGCGGTGAAGAACAGGGCCAGGGTCAGAAGCAGGGTCAGGGAGACCAGTATACTTTTGCGTGTTTGCATATTGTGCATTCCTTTCCGAATCGTGGTTTTTCCAGAAATCCCCGGGGGAAAATCTGGTATATGTGGGGTTCGGGTACAGTATGGACAGATATGCGCCGTGTTATACACAATCCAATCCGAAAAGGGAGAGAGACTATGGAAACCAAACGATTTACAAAAAACGACAGCGGATTTGTCTGCGCCGCCTGCGGAAAGGAAGTGCCGCCTCTGGGATACACCTCCCGGAATCACTGTCCGTTCTGTCTTTCGTCCCTCCATGTGGACGTAAACCCCGGCGACCGTGCGGCAGACTGCGGGGGAATTCTGGATCCCATCCGCACCGAACCCGACCCGAAAAAGGGATTCATCGTGATCCACCGGTGCCGGAAATGCGGGGAAATCCGCCGGAACAAAGCGGCAAACGACGACGACCGGGAGCTGCTCATCCGGTACACGGCGGGGAGAGGATAAGTAAGAAGTAAGAGGTAAGAATTAAGAATGCAGAATGCAGAGATGCTGGTGATATTTTGGGAATCTCACTCCTTTTGGGGGTGGGATTTTTTCTTTGCTTTTTTGTTTTTCCCTATTGACAAATGTTTCCACGCAATGTATAATACGTTTAAAGCAGTCACGTGACCGTTTAAAAGAATTTGATATTGCCGCGTTTCCTTTCAGATGCCCGTTTCGGCCGGACGGGGGGCTGATGGGTCGGCGGAGACGGAGGGTTTATGATGCGATTTGGTTTATCAATGCGTTCTGCAGTACTGGTATTGTCTGCGGCGATGCTGCTGTCTTCCTGCGGGGCGGCGGCATCGGAAACGGATACCGGACAAATAAAAGAAGCTGTTTCTGTCCCGGAATCTGTGACGGAAGCGATTCCGCAGGAGATTACCGTCTGGGCAGATGGGACACACAACAACTACCTGTCCGTGCTGGTGGAATATTTCCAGAAGGAGCATCCGGGCATTGCGGTACATATGGAGGATCATTCCCGGATGGCACCGGATGAATACAGGACTTTGCTGGAAACTGCTCTGGCGGAAGGAACAGGGCCGGATGTGGTGCTGCTCTGGAACAACGGAAACGAAACCACGGACTATCTGCCGGAACTGTACCGGATGATCCGGGAGGGGCTGTTTCTGGATGTCAGTACACTGGGGGCAGATTTTTCGGCGTGCAATTCCACAGTGATGGGCATCGGCAGATATGACGGAGAACAGTACATTGTCCCGCTGAACTACAGTCTGGGATTCCTGTACACCACGGAGGAGCGGATGGCAGAGGCGGGCATATCCTATCATGAAGGAATCACGCTGGCGGAATTCTCCTCCGCACTGCCGGCATTTTATGAGAATCATCCCGAGAAGAAGGCGTTTCTGCAGTATCTGGGTGCGGATTTCATCTTCCCCCAGAACGGCATGGATCTGACGGATGCGCTTCCCGATGCGGCGGTGTTTGCAGAGTGGGCGGACTGCTATGACAACCTGTTCCCGGGGATCTTCGACAGCTCCGACAAGGCTCTGGAATACATGTTCTGGCGGAATGCGGAACAATACGGGGACTGGGACGACGATATGTACCGCAGCGGGGATCTGCTGTTCCTTGGCGGGAGAGGATTTGACGGGGTCTTTGAGTCTCTGTCCATGGTCAACACCCTGTACGGGGAAGACCGGGCAAAGGGAGAGACGCCGGTGATGTTTCCTCTGCCCACTGTGACGGGGGATGCCCCTGCCCCGAAGATGACCTACGGTCTGGCGGTCAGCGGGAGAACAGAACAGAAGGAGGCTGTGAAACTGTTTCTGGAAACGGCGGTGGGAATGGAATTCCAGTATACCACAGGGGGTACGGGACTTCCGGTGAACCAGACGCTGGCGGACAGAATGGAACAGTTTTATCTGACAGAAGGCAGTGATCCGGCGTATTCGTATCTGTTCCCGAAATACTGCGCATTCGACCGTTCTTTTGTGGAAGCCTATTACGCCGCCATAGACAGTATGTCTGATCCGGTACCGTATATGGACAGAACGGCATCCGGTATGGCGTTTGGTATTCTGCGAAAAAGCATTACAGGAGAAGCCGCCGTGGAAGATGCCCGGGCAGCGGCGCAGGAAGCACTGGCTCTCTACACAGCCGGATAAGGGAAATCTGCCGGGGGATGTACCGGTATGTTTCTGAATTATTCATATTTCCACCCTTGAACTTACGGCAAGTCTGCGGTATACTATAGTATCCTGTACTATACTGCAGATTTTTGCTTTTTTATAAGGAGATTTACGGATATGAAACGATTTCTGACTCTGGCACTGGCGCTGGCCATGCTGACAATGACCGGATGCGGTGCCGATGCGGATGCGCCTACCGGGTACAAAACAGCCTCCGGGGAAGCGGCGGACTATGCCTTCTTCGTGCCGGACGACTGGACTGTGGATCTGACCACCGGTGCCACCAGTGCCTACTGCTCCACCGAAGACCCCTCCAGCATTTCCGTCATGGCATGGGAGCTGCCCAACACCGACACCACCCTGGACGAATGGTGGGAAATGAATCTGGAAGACATATCCATGGTGTTTCGGAATCTGGAAGTGGCTGAACCGGAAACCCTGACCCTGGGCGGTGTCCATGCCCAGAAGTATGTCTACACGGCAGAACTGGGTGAGTTCTCCTACAAGATCCAGCAGACCGCCGCCATCAAGGGTGGTTCTGTCTATCTGGTGACCTACACTTCCCTGGCCGATACCTATGACGCCCATCTGGAAGAAGTGAACAACATGGTTTCCTTCTTCCTGTTCAAGTGAGGATTCCCTGCGCTTTGAATTCTCCCTCCATTTCTTACGTAAATGATGATTAACTAACCTGTTGATGCAGGGGATGCGGGTCGCTTTCTTGAAAGAAAGCTCGGCAAAGAACTTTAAACAGGAGTTCCACTGGATATAGTTTCTGCAATTCCATCTGCCACTGGATATTGTGCATCCAAGACATAAGGAATAGTAGAGCGAGCTCCCAGGGACCCG
>JAFQGY010000288.1 GCA_017415325.1 Clostridia bacterium | reverse complement strand
GTATCGGTACTCATGAGTTCGGCAATCGGGTTGGGCTGGACGTTGGCACGGAAGCAATACGATGCAAAAGATGAAATCGAAACGGAAAACACACGAGTTTCTGCATACGAGAGTTATCTGAATAAAAATGAACGACTGCTTTCCGATCGTCATGCCGAGAGCAGAGAAAAATTGTTGAAGCAATATCCCTCTTCAGAAGACATCGTTTACATGTTTGCCGGGAATCATCTGAACGAATTTTTATGGAACCGAAATGTAAGATTTCAGGATTTCACAAGTATACGGCTTGGAACGGGACGAATGGAGATTCCAGGGAAAATACAGATTCCCAAAGAACGTTTCAGCGTATATAATGATGAACTGGCAGAGAGGCCTGCAGCACTGAAAGAAAGCTATCATATCATCAAGCAGGTCCCTTCCCTTGTGTGTCTGCGAGAAAATAAAATTATTGGTTTAATCGGAGATAAAGATCGTATTGATGCGATTGCCAATAATATAGCAGTACAGTTGTCTGCGCTGCACAGTTACACAGATGTCCGAATGGTGTTTATTTATGACAAAAAAGAAGAAACACAATATAGTTGGGCCAGATGGCTGCCTCATGTATTTTCTCCGGATAAGAAGGTGCGTCTGCACGGTAATGATGAAGACTCTGCACATCATACCCTGTCTTATCTGACTGAAATAATCAAGAGCAGGACAGAAGCGGCCGAATCGCATGATTCTGAACACAAAATACAGTTGCCATATTATATTGTGTTCTGTACACAGCCGGAGTTGCTGTATAACCATGCCATTTACCGTTATATGACCGATTCGACTGACTGTGGATTTACCTTTATACTGGTATATCCTCGTATGGAACAGCTTCCGAATGAATGTAGATTTTTGATTCAGGACGATGATACATACACTGGCTATTATTCCATTGATCAGACGCGAGATGAAACTAATATCGTCAATTTCGATTATTTCTCCTCAGAGAAAGCAGAACAGATTGCCAGACAGATGATCCGCTACTGGGTCAACGAAATCGCAGACGGTGAGATTCCGGAACGAATTGATTTTCTGGAAATGTACGGTATTTCCGATGTTCACGAATGGGATTTGCTCAGACACTGGAAAGAAAACCGCACTTATGAGAATATCCGCGCTCAGATCGGGGTTACATACGGAAACAAACCGGTGTATTTGGATATCCATGAAAAATATCATGGTCCACATGGATTGGTAGCCGGTACGACTGGTTCCGGGAAAAGTGAAACGATACAGACATTCATCTTATCACTGATGCTGAATTACCATCCGGATGAAGTGGCATTTGTCCTGATCGACTACAAGGGCGGTGGTATGGCGAATCTCTTTGCGGGGACTCCGCATCTCGCCGGTACGATTACAAACATTTCTGCTTCCGGTGAACAAAGTGTTGAGGGCGGCGGAGATACCTATCAGACTGGCCGTGCGTTGCTTTCATTGAAAAGTGAGATCAAGCGCAGACAGAAGATTTTTAATGACTATTCCGTCAATCACATCGATGCCTATAATCGTTTGTACAGGGAAAAGGAAGCGGAAGAACCCCTGCCTCATTTGATCTTAATCAGTGATGAGTTTGCGGAACTGAAAAAAGAACAGCCGGAATTCATGAAGGAACTGGTCAGTACCGCTCGTGTAGGCCGAAGCCTCGGTATCCACCTAATTTTGGCAACACAGAAACCGGCTGGTGTTGTTGATGATGAAATTTGGAGTAATGCTCGTTTTAAACTCTGTCTGAAGGTACAGGATCGTAGCGATAGTATGGGAATGCTGAAACGTCCGGAAGCTGCTGAACTGACCAGAACCGGTCAGGGGTATCTCCAGATCGGAAACGATGAAATTTTCGAGATGTTCCAGTCCGGGTATTCCGGAGCTGCCTACCAGCCGGAAGTGAATATGGCAGAAGTTGCAAACAGTACCGTGGAAGTCCTCTCCAGAGACGGTATACGGACGAGAAAACGCAGTGCTGTCAAGAAAGGCGGAAAAAAGGTTTCGCAGCTTGAAACCTGTGTACAGTATATCGGTGAGATTTCCGCAAAAAACGGAATTGCACCTGTAAAAAAGTTGTGGCTTCCTATGTTTGACGGTAATCTTCCTTTGGAGACACTGTTTACAGAGGAAATGCTTCATAATACCTGTACAGCGATCATCGGTAAGTTGGATTATCCGGAACAGCAGAGCCAGCCGCTGTTTACATTGAAATATCCGCAATGCGGTCATGTTATGATCGCCGGAAATTCAGGCAGTGGTAAGAGCACCCTAATGAAAACGATCCTGTATTCTCTGATGTGCGGACAAACGGCAGAATATATCAATTGGTATGCATTAGATTTTTCCAACCGTATGTTTGACGATCTGCAGTCATACGAGCACTGCGGCGGTATTGTATACGGCGAAGATGAAGATAAAGTCAAGCGTGTCTTCCGGCTGCTGACTGAGACGCTTCAGTACAGAAAAAATAAGCTGGCAGATGCAGGCGTATCTTCTGTTGAGGAATATAGGAAAAAGTCTGCAAATCCGATGCCGTATATTCTTGTTCTGATTGACAACTATGCAGGATTCAAGGAAGCGTATGAATCTTATACCGACACAATGATTACACTGTTGCGTGAAGGTGTATCCCGTGGAATTCATTTCATTGTTACGCTGAATGCTTTATCCGATATTCCTACGAAATGCAGACAATATTTTTCCACACGGCTTCCGCTGGTTCTGAATGAACGTATGGATTATCATGATTATCTGTACTGTACACCGACCGTTCCGGTACTTCCATATCCGGGAAGCGGGCTGATCCAGTACAATGAAAGTATTGTGCAGTTCCAGACAGCGTATATTTCCGAGCCGGAAAAGTATGCACTTCGTGTCCGGAAATCCGCAGATGGATATCATGCAAAGATATTACGCTTTATTGATAAAAAGCAGGAATATTCAGCGTTTGCCGCATCCATTTCCGAATCGGAAGAATTGGTTCCCCTCGGATGGTATCTGGGTGATATTGAACCATACAGCATATCTCTTGGGGATACATTCTGTTATTTTATCAGTGATACCGATGGCGAAGGAGCGCAGTCCATGCTGAAAAATATTCTGCTGTATGCAAAAACGCATTCACTGGAAACTCATCTGATCGGAGATGTCCATGGTCAGGAAGAATATGGTCAGTCGATGGCTAAATATCGGGAATATACGGATGTTTTAGCGTTTATGAATTCTCTGGGGACTGTATTCAAGGAACGTTCCACCGCACGGAAAGCATATATTGCGGAGTATGGAAATACAGGTTTGAATGAATATATGAGAAAGACTTTCCAGCCGATTCTGATCGTATTCGGTGACTATAATGAATTCTGTGATATGACATATGGCAATTCAACTGCAGGGGAAATGCGGTACGACACATTCTTTGAAACGATTCTGAAACAGGGAAAGAATTTCGGAATTACTATGATTGCACACTGGACTCCGCAGATCAATACGGTAAATTACCTGAAATCTGCAAGTCAACTGTTTACATCCTATAAAACAGGCATTCATCTTGGCGGTAAGTTGAGTACACAGAAGCTGATCAGTGCCAATGCATCTCCGTACTCTGTAAAAGCAAGCGCACCTGAAGTGGGTTATGCTCTGGAAGGCAACAGGATTGCAGAAGTTTATATACCTCCGCATACAGTAAAAGAGGAGTTCTGAGATGTATGATGTACTGATCTGCGATAATTCTCGACCGGATCGTCAGCAGCTTCGATCACTGCTGGTTCGATACCAACTGGAACGGAATGAAGAAGGAAATGTACGGGAATTCGCATATAAAGATATCCCTCCTCTACCGGAATGTATATCGCTTTATTTCATGGACACTTCTTCTCAGGATGAATTTGCTCATACAGTAGATACAATCCGTAACAAGAGTCATGAAAATATGATTCTGCTGCTATTTACGGAAATGCAAACATTGATGACGGCTATGACCCCAAAGGTGCTTCCGTCCGGAATGCTGCATAAACCGGTAAAATATGAGGATATACAGAATATTTTATCCATGATTCCGGTGCAGCAATCTGATCTTGCCAGTGAACCGAATTATACTTATACGAAAAAGGCACGGACAGTGTCGATACCATACAGACATATTCTGTTTTTCGAGAGCCGGAATAAAAAAACATATCTTGTCACAGAGGCACAGGAACATGAGTTGTATGTTCCGCTTGACACATTGGAGCAGGAACTTGCTATCTCTTTTGTTCGGACACACCGGAGTTTTTTGGTAAACCGGAAACGGATACGGGAATATGATTTCGGAAGTATGACGGTGACACTGGACGATGGTACGGAGGTGTTAATCTCCCGTTCCTGCAAGGAGAATTTGAAACACATGGAGGATGAGCAATGACAGCATATCGTATTTCGGAAGACGAATTTCTGTTTCTTTCTGTGCGAACCGGTCTTTCTCATCTTCCGGGATGGTGCAAGAAGGATACAATACAGCAAAATACTGACAAGATCACAGATTCCTTGCTTGCAAAAGACTTTTTGATCGACTCTTCTGAGAGAACAGCAATTTTACACCCGGCAATTGCCTATATGTTTTCTATAATGAAAAATGCATCGGTGTGGTGTGGCTTCGGAGATAGGGCATTCTTGTACTTCCATGAAAAGAGATATATTCTTCTGGAACGGGAATGCACCGAAAGGCTTCGTATGGTTCCGATGGAAAATGCAGCTGCTTGTTTTACATGGCTTGAGGAAAACGAATATTTTTCAGAGTGTCAGATTTTATATGATGATAAAACGGAAAGAGCGGCAGGAGAAGCGGCTGAACTGAAAAGCAGAATGGAGGTTTACCTTGAATAATGAGAAAGTTTTGATCGAAATTGTCTGGGCAGGTATTGATAAGGCTTATGATTGTATCGTACCGCGTCAGATCACTGTGAAGGCTCTCTGTGAAAATTTTCTCGGCATCATGGAAGATATGATCGGGATAAGAACCAGTAACTCTGCGGGAATGGTACTGATGTCAGCAAGAACGGGAGCTGTACTTTCACCGGAAAATACATTGGATGAATCGGATGTAGACAGCGGCGACACGATCTATATGATCTGAAATTACCGTTTATCGGCGGAACCCTACCGTTTGTCGGAATATTAACAAGAAAAAATCTGTTGTGATATACTATAGGCACAACGAGGAAAACAAAAGAGAGGAGCGAATATGGCAAGGATTATAGCATGGGATATCGAACGGTTTGATGAAGTAAGCGCAAAGATTGACCGATGCATTCAGGTTCTTGAAGCTCAGGAATCAACGATTACAAACCTTAAAGGATTAGTTAATGACAACTGGGTCAGTGAAGCCGGTCGGGAATATTCAGAACGTATTGATGAAGATCTGAACAACCTAAGAGATATTCTTGAAAAATTCAGAGAAACCCGAAAAGATATCGAAGAAGCAAAAAGAAAGTATGCGGGCGGTGAAAACGATTTAATCAACAAACTGCAATCGTTATATCAAAGTCTTTCCGTGTATTGAGGTGATTGTGTATGGAAATTAAGGTTGAAATTCAGGAACTTGCACTTATCGCCGGAAGAATGAAAGAATCCAGCGATGCGATTGCAGAACTTCTGAGATATTTGAATCCGGATTCGGATGAAATGGCCTTTTGGATCGGAGATGGTAAGGATGCGTATATGGATGTTGTTAAGAATTTCAGAGGAAAAGTGGAAGAATACTCTGTGGTTCTCAATAACACAACGGCGGCACTTATGGAATCTCTGAACAAGTATGTTGACATCGAATCGGAGAATATCCGGAATGTGACTCAGCTTCCATCGGACGACATTTTCTGAAAAGGAGCAGGTATGGACAAAAACATTGCGTCATCCCTTTTTGGGTATAGTGATATTAATCTGGATCCACAGGTATTGCGGAACTCAGCCAATCAGCTGAACAGTGCAGTGAATTCCATTGAATCAGTAAAATCTGTACTTGAACAGATTGAGAATCAGATATATGAAGCATGGAACAGCGGGTACACGGATGAGTATGTGGAATATCTCGACCGTGTGAGAAATAAAGCTGAAAGAATCCTCCGGCAGCTGACAACAATCCAGCAACAGCTTCGCGATACTGCCAAACGTGCAGAGGATACAGAAAAGCAGGTGCAGGATATTATCAGAAGATAACCTGCAGTTATCGAACAGTATAACAAATAAGTACCCCATTAAATTTTACATAAAGAGAGGAAACTACAATGGCAAAAATTGAATTAAGCACCGAAATGATGAGACAGGCGGCAAATGATTTTGCAGCAAAGATCGCCGATTGGAATGGCATGAAGGATGAAATCTGGACACTGCTTGCAGACCTCGACGCAATGTGGGACGGTGATGCAAATGAAGCTTTCAACGCTCTCATCGCAGAAGACGAACCGAAGTTCACACGTCTTCTTGAAATGATGGAAACCTACAAAGATGCAATCAACACGGCGGCGCAGAAGTATGACGAAGGCGAAGGCGAAATTAAGAATATCGTAACCCGTCGGATGTAATCAACGAATTTTAAGATAACGAAAGGATAAAAAATCATGGCAAACAAATTACTCGTTACTCCCGAAGAGGTAAATGAAAAGGCAAAGGCAATTACTGATGTGAAGACCAGAATGGCCGATCTGCTTACGGAAATCAATAACAGAATCAACACGATGGTAACGGAAGAATGGATCGGTACCGCCGGAAGTGCATACGGCAACCAGTTTGTGATTCTCTACAATCAGGTAATCAGAGCACTGGATACAATACAGACCCACGCAAACAACCTTTCTGCAGCCGCTGAAGCCTATGCGACCCTGGAAAACGAACAGGGTTCCGCTGTGACCAGTCTTGATGCTAGCGATAT
>JAFQGY010000287.1 GCA_017415325.1 Clostridia bacterium | reverse complement strand
CCATCTATCAGGGACTGGCGGAAGAACTGCCGGAAGGGATTGAACCCGGGGAAAGCGTGAAAGCCGGTCAGACCATTGCCTGTTCCGGAAACACAGCACTGATCGAATGCGAGGATGAGGAACATCTGCATTTTATGCTGCACATCGGCGGTGTGGAAATGGATCCGCTGGAATATCTGGCCATCCCCACCATGGCGTCGGTATATGAAGGATAGGCAGGAAATCAGAGGCAGGAACCTGAAGAATTTCGGAACGGTTTGCGGCAGAACATCGCAGACCGTTCTTTTTCTGTTCGGTCGGACATACAATGGATTCCGGTATTCTTTGTATCTCTTATTTTTTACTGTTTACTTCTCATTTTGCTCTCTTCCTCTATTTTCCTCCCGTTTTCTTTATAAAAATACTTGATTTCCCTGCAGGATATATGGTACAATATGTGTTATAAGGAAAAATGTCGAATGCCGCCAGGAAAGGAAAACACCCATGCGCAAAACCCCACGACTCTCTCTGCTGCCGCTTGTTCTGACCCTTTCGATTTTACTGACATCCTGCGGGGTCGAAGCCACATCGCTGACACTCGTCCCCATGCAGCCTACGGAGGAAAATATGCCCACCACCAATATCATTGACCCCAGCTCCGAAGTCAGGGGCGTCTGGATTGCTTCGGTTTTCAACATCGACTATCCCTCCGCTGCCGGACTTGACGCCGCCGCACTGCAGGCTGAAATCGACAGTATCATTGCCACCTGTCTGGAAACAGGACTGAACACCATATTCTTTCAGGTCAGACCCACCTGCGATGCCCTGTACAAAAGTGAACTGTTCCCGGTGTCTTCCTTCCTGTCTACAGACGGTACACTGCCCTTCGACCCGCTGGATTATATTGTGAAGGAAGCCCACAAAAACAATATATTCGTTCATGCCTGGGTCAATCCTCTGCGGGTTACCATGAACTCCACCGATGTGAACTCCCTGCCGGAGACGAGCCCTGCCCGGATGCATCCCGAATGGACAGTGCCTTATGTAGACGGCAAGCTGTATCTGAACGCCGGAATTCCGGAAGTACGGAAACTGGTGGCGGACGGGGTTCGGGAAATTGTAGCAGGATATGACGTGGACGGTATCGTATTTGACGACTACTTTTATCCCTATCCCGCCAACAATGCGGACGGTACTGCGGCTGTATTCGACGATGCGGAAGAATTTGCTGCATATGGTGCAGAATATGAAGACCGTGCCGCCTGGCGCAGAGCCAACATCAATGATCTGATCGCCCAGGTATACGACGCCGTACATACCACCGACCCGGACTGTGTTTTCGGCGTATCCCCCTTCGGCATATGGCAGAATGACAACGGCAAAAACGGCGGTTCCGCCACAAATGGTCTGGAAGGCTACCATGCCCTGCACTGTGACGCCCTTGCGTGGGTGGAGGCGGGGACGGTGGACTATCTCTCTCCCCAGCTGTACTGGCAGTTTACCACCACCTCCGCCCCCTATGATGTACTGGTGCGCTGGTGGAATGCCGCACTGGAAAACACCGGGGTAGATCTGTATGTTTCCCATGCCATCTACCGGTATGAAGAAGGCAACTGGGCGGAACCGGAAGGAGAAATGACGGAGCAGGTCACCTTTGCCCGCAGCGAACTTGCCTACAAGGGCAGTGTGTACTACGGATACGATGAAATCCGTCAGAATACCAAAGGAGCCGCGGACGAGCTGAAATATCTCCATGAAAACGAGATCATCTACTCTGCTGTCACATCCAACGGACAGTCCGTACAGGTAACCACTCCTGCAAACGGTTCCGTTATGACGGCAGACACCTCCTATGTCATCGGTATGTCCGACCCATCCGAACCGCTGTACATGGACGGAAAGAAAATCGGCCGCACCAGAAGCGGATTCTTCTCCGTCATGGTAAAGCTGAATTATGGAGAAAACAAATTCACCTTCACCCACAAGGGCGAGACATATGAATATATCCTCCACTACAATACCGGTACAGCCTCCACCCAGCCGGGAGACGGTGTCACCGTACTGGACAGCATCAAAGCCGCATCCATATTTCCCAGCAAAAAGGTAACCACCTCTGCCGGGACGCAGTGGGTTTCCTGCGTGGCTCCCTACGGTTCTCAGGTAACAGCCACACTGGACGGAACCACCATTGAACTGGGCGTCACCGAACAGCCCGCCCGTACATGGGATGCCAACGGATATGTGGGCGTAACCTACGGCGGTACCTTTACACTGCCTGCCGCCGCGGAAGGTCAGCTGTACAATGCCGGGAACGTGACCTTTTCCGTAACCCACAAGGACGGTACTGCCTCCGCAACAGGAGCCGAAATCCGTTCCATGGGCAAAAATGCAAAGCTGGCAGTTTCGGTAAACCAGAGATATGCGGAACTGAAATTCACAGAAACCAGCTCCTATTACAACGACTATACCGTACAGTCCCCCGGCATGACCGATTATGTGAAAGCGCAGAAAAACGGCTTCTATGAACTGCGGATGGGCGGCTTTATCGCAGAAGAATGGGTCAATGAAATCTATTCCATTGATCTGGCAGAAAAGGCTTCCATCACCAAAGCAGTGGTTTCCGACAAAGGAGAGTACACCGAACTGCGGCTGGACACCCAGGCCAACAAGCTGCCCTACTACGGGTACATGGAAGAAGGGAAATTCATCGTTACCCTGTATAACGCCGATGCGGACAATGCCGTGGACGTGACAATCACCGACAATCCGCTGTTTTCCGCCTGCGAGACCATCCGTCTGCCCGACCAGAACCGGGTACGGTACGCCCTGACCCTGAAATCCGACCGGAATTTCTACGGGTTCGATCTGGTATATGAAGACGGCGGGGTGGTTGTGACCTTCCGGAATCCCATGGTGGTGGATCTGTCGCGGGATCTGCCGCTGGAAGGGGTACATATCGTACTGGACGCAGGACACGGAGGATCTGACCGCGGGGCTGCCGGGGCACAGAACACCGATGACACCGTACTGAACGAAGAGGACATCAATCTGCTGATCACCCTGGAAGCGGAAAAGCTGCTGAAAGAGCTGGGTGCCACTGTGGATCTGACCCGGCGTGAGGATGTGACCATGGATCTGTATGCACGGATGGATTATCTGCAAGAAAAAGAACCGGATCTGTGCATTTCCATCCACCAGAATTCCATGGGTTACACCTCCGACATCACCCGGATCCGGGGCACACTCCCCCTGTACTGGGCCAATGCCGGGACACTGCTGGCCGACACGGTAGGCGCCGCTGTTGCCGCCAGAACCGGACGGTATCTCAGGGAAACCACCCGGCAGATGCTGGCTCTGTGCCGGAATCCCAAGTTCCCCCAGACGCTGATCGAGGTGGGATTTATCACCTGTGTGGAAGAATATGAACAGCTGGTCAGCGGACGGGGCATCACCCAGGCGGCGGAGGGTGTCCGGGACGGGGTGCTGGAATACTTCAGACGACAGGCAGAATATGCCATGGCATAAAGCTGTCGGAAATAAAAACAGCCTGCGGACAGATGCAAGGAAGTTTTGCACTGCTGCAGGCTTTTTCTGTGGAGTATTTTATTCTTCGTCCTCTTCTGCTTCCGTCTGCCGCTGGGCTCTGGCTGTGAGGATTTCTTCCAGCTCGAACACATACTTGTTCCCGCAGAAACGGCAGTTGGTTTCGATGGGTTCAGCGGCTTCCACCAGTTCGTTCATGTCCTTTTCGTTCAGCGTCACCAGTGCATTCTTATACTTGTCTCTGCTGCAGGTGCACTTGTATCCGGCTTCAAATTCATCGAACATGGTGTATTCAATCCCGGCGAAGATCATACCGATGATTTCATCCCCGCTCACTCCGTCGGCAATCAGTTTGGATACGGAGCCCATCATATTGATGTTGGTTTCCAGTTTATCAATAACGGATTCTTCCGCACCGGGCATCAGCTGCAGCAGGTATCCGCCGGCAGCGAAACACATATTTTCCTGATCCACCCGTACCCCCAGGGCACACACGGTGGGGGTCTGTTCGGAGGTAGCAAAATACTGGGTCACGTCTTCGGCAATCTCTCCGGAAACCAGCGGACATACACCGATATAGGGTTCGTTCATGCCCAGATCCTTGATAACGTACATGGTGCCTTTGCCAACGGCCCCGCCAACGTCCAGTTTCCCCAGTGCATTGGGCGGCAGTTCCGCATCGGGATTTTCAGCATAT
>JAFQGY010000286.1 GCA_017415325.1 Clostridia bacterium | reverse complement strand
TTCATAATATGGATCTGGCAATCCTGGTGAGTTGATACAGATCCTCAAGTTCACTCCAGAGTGCATCCACTGTAGTATCTTCTACAGAACGGCATACATCTGTCATATGTATATTTTCGTACTTATTCAAATATCGCTTGGCGCAGATTGGATAACAGCGCATCTCAATAACGGACATCATACCTAAGTACTTATCTAGTATATCTGATCTGGGCTCCTCCTGATGTTCATACATCCATACATACAGATCCGGATGGAAGTTTGCCATGATCCCGGAAAACCCATTATATCCAAAGCGTAAAGATTCCAGAAGAGTAGCACAATTTGCATTATACAGTCGGAAAGAAGGATCCATTTTATCCCGCATATCTTTCCGTTTCTGCATTACTTTTGTATTACATACGGTGTCTTTCAGAAACCGAAACCGCCTGGTCTGAACGACTGTCTGAAATTCCTCATCGGAAAGATATTGTTTATAGGGGTGCGGACATTCGTACAGTCCCAGCGGCACATCATCCGGTAGAGTTTCACAGATGATCTCCAGATTTCTGGTGAACGTATCCGTATTCTCCCCGAGACAGTTACGAATAAATACCACCGCATCCGCCCCCACACTTTGGATTTTTTTTGCCTGTTCCAACTGTTCTTCGATTGTACACGCTGTAATGCCGGAATATACAACAGGTATCCGTCCGTCGATCTTTTTCTGTACGAACGATGCCAGTTCTATTTTTTCCTCTTCGCTGAGCCAATGGCTTTCCGTGGAATGACAAAGAGCAAAAAGACCGTGTACACCATTTTCCAGATACCAGTCCAACAACTCTCCCTGTGCTCCAAAATCCAGTTTTTCGTTCCTGTCATATGCAACAAGCATGGTAGGGTAGATTCCATTTTGCAGTTCCATACAATGTATCCTCTATTTCAAAATATTTTTTCGGTATTGTGTAGGTGTATATCCTTCTCTCTGATGAAAAAAACGTACCAGAGACTGTTCACTTGCAAATCCGGTCAGAAAAGCTATATCATGCAGTGTATAACCTGTTGTAGAAAGCAGATCGCGGATGTATCGCAAGCGCTCTTCATCCAGAATCTTTCGGGATGTTTTTCCAGTGGTTTCCATACAAATCCGATTCAGATGTCTTTTGCTGATATGAAGCAGTTCGGTTATGTCATCAACAGTAACAAAACCACTTCCGGTAGCAGTACAGGAACGAATATAAGTGATCATTTTTTCCACAAGGTCCTGTTTATACGAATTTTTTGTGACACCTTCCGGAATGTCAGTAGTAGTATCTTCCGAAATCAGGAGTGGGAGCAGTGTGAACAGAAATGCTTCCGTAAGACATCGGAGTTGAATACTGATAATATTTGACAGATTGCGTGAAAGATCAAGGGATTGTTCTTCCGGAAGGGAAATCAGTAATTCTGCCAATTTTCGAAGATAATTTGTTTCTTCATGAATGGTACAGGACGCTTCTTTGAGTTTTTGATTCAATAATTTGTCCGTGAGTTCAGCATCGAATCCAAAAACCAGTTTTTTTGTATTCGGTGAATATGCTGTGATTTCATGATAGTGTTCCGGGGTTATCAGAATAAACTGATTTTTCTCCAGAAAGATGTCCTGTTCGGATACTTTCAGTGTGATATTTCCGTCCAGAATATAATGCAGTTCATAGAAGTGATGCTTTGTACGGGTTGTCAGCAGATTTTCAGTATCCGCCATGGTAGTTCGTAGCCAATGGACTTTGAGTGTACAAACATCATCGCAAATTCGTATATAATATTGGTTCAACTTTGGGGTGTAACTGTTCATTTTCACATATTCCCAATCATTATTGATATATGAAATTCTGTTTGTTCTGTTTGTATTGTAACATACTCTGTACTTCAATGCAAGTTTATGTCCTAAATTGGTAAGTATTCGTCCTGTTAGTGAGGTTGTCGAAAAAAAACGTTCGTGTTATAATTGAAGTGATCAGTAAAACAGAATACAAAATATTGGGGAGGTGGCGTTTTGGAAAAAACTGTACCGTTTTCCGGTACCTGGAGTTATCGGCCGTACCAGCCTTTTCTGGTGGATAGAGGAGAAATCTTGATCACCAGAATTGTACCGGATCAAACAAGTTTTTCTGTTGAGTGGTTATCAGAAGAATCAGGCGAAATCCGATATGGAAAGTGGAAAGAAGAATTCACATTTTCACAAAAGGTACAGGGGAAACAAGCTGTTGTGGATGGGCTGGAACCAGAGACTGATTATCAGTTTCAGCTTACAGCAACTGACGGACGAAGCAGTCTTGTTCGATTGGTAAGAACCGGTGATTATCTGTATACGCCTATTCAGTATCTGCATCCGGAAGATACTGCATATGCATTTTCCGGAAGATACCTTTGCAGCCCAACAATTATCAGACAGGCAGATGGTTCTCTGCTGGCATCCATGGATTTATTCGTGGGAGGCGGACCGCAGAATCTGACGTTGATATACCGTTCAGATGATGATGGAAAGACATGGCATTGGACCTGTGATCTGTTTCCGTGTTTCTGGGGAAAGCTGTTTGTTTTCCGGGGTGTGACCTATATGCTTGCCTGTTCCACGGAACATGGTGATATTTTGCTTGGCAGATCCACAGATGGTGGGTACAACTTTACTGCTCCAACCGTACTGTTTCGAGGATCCTGTCATGCTTCTGCTCCCGGACCGGACATGAGTCCTGAACCTCCGTATGAGTTCAACGGCAGGTTGTGGTTCAATTTCCATTGGGGATCATGGCAAATCGGCAGACATCACATCTGTCTGGCCAGTGCACCAGTGAGCAGTGATCTGATGACGGCTGAAAACTGGACAGTCACACCACCCTGTATCTATGATGAAAACTGGCCGGGTACTGCTGTAGGAAAAAGTTACGGTACGCTAGAAGGTACATTTCTGACATTGGCAGATGGGAAACTGTATGTATTAACAAGATATGGAATCGATAATTGTGTACCGGATTACGGTCTTGCTATTCTGTATCGGGTACAAACAGACGATCCTTCCAAACCTCCTGTATTCGACAGAACTATACCATTCCCGGGTAACCATTCCAAATTTACAGTGCAGCAGGATGAAAAGACCGGTGTATATTATTCCATTGTCAGCTGGATTAAAGACAGTGCAAGCCGCGGCAGCCGAAATCTGCTCACTCTGATTCGATCCGAGGACGGTATCCATTGGAATAAGGTGAAAGATCTGATTGATTATTCCGACAGAGATCCCCGGAAATACGGTTTTCAGTATGTGGATTTCTTTATCGAAGAAAACGATCTGTATTTTGTATGCCGTACTGCCATCAATAATGCGGATAATTTCCATAATTCCAATGTGACGCTGTTCCATAAACTGGAAGATTTCAGAAATATATGATACAGCATATCCTGTATTCAGGGGATCGGAGGGAATATCATGAAAAGAATTGTTTTGCTAGGTGACTCCACCAGAGAGGGGTATCAGGATTATGTAAAAGAAAAATTGGATGGGATGGCAGAAGTGCTGGTACCTCCTGAAAACTGTCGTTTTGCCCTGTATCTGCTTCGGTATGTCCATATGTGGAAAGAAGAGGGAAACTGGGGCGATGATGTAGATCTGGTACACTGGAATGCC
This sequence comes from Clostridia bacterium, assembly GCA_017415325.1. Taxonomy (GTDB): domain Bacteria; phylum Bacillota; class Clostridia; order Oscillospirales; family CAG-272; genus UMGS1696. The sequence continues at coordinate 3,901 of JAFQGY010000286.1, read as the reverse complement.
GGATTGTGGGATGCTCTTCATGTAGCAGGGCAGGAAGCACTTACAGAACCTGAGCATTATGCTTCAATAATTCGCAGGATCGATACAAGGCTGAGGCTTTTGTTTCCCAAAGCAAAAGTCGTGTTTGCCACATCCACACCGAGTGTAGAATCCCGATATACAAAAGATGTTTTCCGTATCAATAAAGAAGTAGAAATGTATAATGCTTTGGCAATAGCGGCTTTATGGGATACAGATGAAGTGATTGATGACCTGTACGCTGCAGCAAAGGGTGTGCCGGATTCCTATTTTATTGATTCTGTTCACATGTATACACCGGAAGGAAGAAAGCTTCTGGGAGACGCTGTAGTAAACAGTATCTGTCCTTTGCTTGGTTTTGAAAAACAGGACGATGGTTCCTGGAAATAATACTTGAAAAATAAAAATGGAGGAAATGAAAATGAAACGAACGTTAATATGTATTCTGGCTGCCCTGATGGTGAGCAGTACCGCCTGTTCAGGAAATACGGCAGAAACAGAAACGGAACCTGTTAATACTGAGGTTATGGAAACAGAAGAAACGGAAACTGGCCGGGCGGATGTAAAAGACAATCTGCCGGAGGGATTACAGTTCGATGGAGAACAGATCAACGTATTTATCAGACCGGAATGTGCATTATTTGATGCAACAGGTGATAACAGCGGTGATGTTGTTTTTGACGCAGTATATAACCGGAATCTTTCAGTGGAAGAACGCCTTGGCATCAAATTAAATTATATCCTGACGGAAGGAAATGATTTTAATTTCATGGCACAGCAGGTATATGATTCTGTTATGGCGGGCAGTGATGACTATGACATTCTGATGCAGAGAGGGATGCAGTGTTTCAATCAATCCTTGCAGGGACTTTATGTGGATCTGGCAGATAATAATCCGTATATCGATTTGAAACAGCCCTGGTGGTGGGAAGGAACCTATAAAGAAGGTTCTATACATGAAGATAAGGCATATTTCCTGGCAGGGGATATAACTGTTTCTGTATTTCTGTTTAATACCGCTTGTTTCTTTAACAAGGATCTGATGGCAGATTACTCATACGATGTAGACACATTGTATAATACCGTAACAGAAGGGAAATGGACATACGATGTGTTTGAAGAATACTGTACAGGGGTATATCAGGATGTGAATGGAGATGGAAAAGCATCTGAAGATGATGTGTATGCCTTCCATTGGCTGGGATGGAATTCCAACTATTTCGTGTATTCTGCAGGAATCAATTATACGGAACGTGATGCAGAAGGTTTCCCGGTTCTGAATCTCAATACAGAGAAAAATATCCGTTATGTAGAACAGATCAACCGTCTGCTGCATGAAAACAATTATGCAAATGCCATTCCTTCACAGGATTATCTGCAGATGATCGACAGGTTTACTGAGAATAAAGGGTTGTTTATGATGGGGAGAATTAACGTGGCTACCGGATTATATGCGTCCAATCTGCGTAATATGGAATCTCCCTACGGAATTCTACCGTACCCGAAACATGAAGAAGAGGATTCCTATATGTCCGGCACCGGTGCAGCCAGTGGGAATCTGATTGCTGTTCCGGTAACCTGTCAAAGCTTTGATGCGACCAGCGCAGCCATCGAAGCCATGTGTGCCGAGAATTATCGGACTGTTTTTCCGGCATTGTATGAAACGGCATTGAAAACCAAATATTCGGACACCAATAAAGATGCCCAGATGATCGATATTATCCACGATTGTGCTGTAACAGACTTTACTTCAATGGCAGGCATTGGTGGTCTGGTAGGTGGACTTGCCAATTCCGGCAGTAATGATTTTGCTTCTCAGTATAACGCAACTAAGGAAAAAGAAGAAAATATGTTGAAAGAAATGATTGAAACCTATAAAGCTTTAGGACACTGAGCGATGGAAATGGTTGCTTCTCCGGGTGTATCTTGGGAAAGCAGTCGTTTCCAATTTTTGGATATAAAAAGGAGAAAGTATGATTACAAATCAAAAATGGATTCGTGCGGCAAATATAACAAATGCCGGACAATGTCCTGTATTTGTCAAAACATTTATGAGCACCCAGCCAACAAAAGCTACGCTTACCATAACAGCATGGGGCGTGTACTATGCGGAGCTGAATCATCAGCGCATTGGGAATTTTATTCTGGCACCCGGATACACAGAATATTTAAGACGGCTTCAGTATCAGACATACGATATAACAGAACTTATTCATGAGGGAGAAAATCGTCTGGAGATCAGTGTAGCGAGTGGATGGTTTTCCAGAGGGCCATGGTGTGCGGATATCATCGGTGAAATCCTTTTGGAATATCCTGACGGTACCAGTACTGTATATGGTACAGATTCCAGCTGGCTGGCGGGAGATGGTCCCCTGGTGTTCTCCGAATGGTTTGACGGGGAGATATACGATGCAACTAAACCGATTGGCAATCTGACACCTGTCTGGGTAAATAAAGAAGCAGTAACAACACGGCTGATCCCACAGGAAGGAGAAATGGTTATCGAACAGGAACGATTCTGTTCGAGGCGTATTTTCAAGACGCCTAAAGGAGAAACAGTCATTGATTTCGGACAAAATATGGCCGGATATCCGGAATTGAACATCAATGCCAAAGCTGGGGAGATTGTCAAACTATCCTTTGCAGAAGTTCTGGACAAAGAAGGTAATTTCTATACTGAAAATTATCGGACAGCAAAATGTCAATACCAGTATACTTGTCGTGATGGGCAGCAGACATATAAACCCCATTGTGTATTTTATGGGTTCCGCTATATCCGTGTGGACAGTTTTCCTGCATCGGCTGTTTTGGATACAGATACTTTTACCGCAGTTGCTGTTTATTCTGATATCAAGCAGACAGGGCATCTTTCCTGCTCCAGTGAAAAACTGAATCAACTATTTTCCAATGTTTTCTGGGGACAGAGATCGAATTTTCTGGATGTTCCCACCGACTGTCCTCAACGGGACGAACGTGTCGGATGGACTGGCGATGCCCAAGTATTCAGCAAAACAGCCTGTTATAATTTTAATACCCTGCGCTTTTTCCGGAAATGGCTGCATGATATGGATTCATTACGGCAGAGGGTTGGTTATGTCGGTTTTACTGTTCCGGGGGGAGAATCACCAATAGCAGCTGCATGGTCAGACGCCGCTGTGATCATTCCATGGAATGTGTATCGTATTTATGGTGATAAACAAATCCTGGAAGAAATGATTGATACAATGCAGGCACATGTAGATATGCTTGGCCTGGAAAGCGAGCATCCATATACATGGCGCGGCGGAAAAAATCTCCGACAGTTCGGGGACTGGCTGGCAACCGATTCTTTGGATAAAGACCGTGGAGGTGATTTTGTATCCACAACATACAGCGGTGCAACCGATCCGGATTTTCTGCAGGCAGCGTTTTATGCGTATGATACAGAAATACTGGCGGATGCATTGGATGTATTGGAAAGAGACAGCGGTGTATATCGGGAACTGCATAAAAAAATCGTTGAGCAGTTTCAAAAAGATTTTCCGGAATACCACACACAAACAGAATGTATCATTGCCCTGCGGTTCCACCTGACGCCGGATCCGGAAAAGACGATGGCGCTTCTGGTAAGAATAATTCGGGAAAACGGTGACCGGATGTCCACTGGTTTTGTGGGTACTCCGCACATCCTCCATGCACTCAGTGAAAACGGACGAGCAGATCTGGCATATACACTCCTACTGCAGGAACAGTTCCCGTCATGGTTATATACAGTAAATCTCGGAGCAACCACAATGTGGGAGCACTGGGATGGGATCAATAAAGAAGGGGAAATGTGGCCCGCGCGGATGAATTCATTCAACCATTATGCCTATGGTGCATTTGCTGACTGGGTATACGAAGT